>JAFAGU010000212.1 GCA_019237595.1 Betaproteobacteria bacterium
TGAAATTTTTCATCTAGGAGCCCACATACCATGGCTATCGCCAAGCAAGACATCCTCGACGCGATCGGGAGCATGAGCGTCCTCGAGCTCTCGCAGCTCATCAAGGACATGGAAGAGAAGTTCGGCGTGTCCGCCGCGGCCGCGGTCGCGGTCGCGGCCCCGGCCGCGGGCGGCGCCGCCGCAGGCGGCGCGAAGGCCGAGGAGAAGACCGAGTTCACGGTGGTGCTTGCCGCCGCCGGCGACAACAAGGTCAACGTCATCAAGGCCGTGCGCGAGGTGACGAGCCTCGGCCTCAAGGAGGCGAAAGACCTCGTCGACGGCGCGCCCAAGCCCGTGAAGGAGGGCGTGTCGAAGGCGGATGCCGACGCGATCGCGAAGAAGCTTTCCGACGCCGGCGCGAAGGTGGAAATCAAGTAGGGAACTTCGGAACCGGGGGCGGGTCTTATCGACCCTCCCCGGAGCCGAAGGCAAAGCAAACCCCCTCACAGCAGAGGGTGTTTCCTTTGCCTTCAGCGCATTTGACCCGAGCGGCCAGGAGCCTTCATGACCTATTCGTTGACCGAGCGTAAACGCATCCGCAAGAGCTTCGCGAAGCGGGCGATCGTCCAGAAGGTGCCCTTCCTCATCGCGACCCAGCTCGAGTCCTACACCGAGTTCCTCCAGGCGCACGTCGCGCCCGAGGCGCGCCGGAACCAGGGGCTGCAGGCGGCGTTCACCTCGATCTTCCCGATCACCAGCCATTCCGGCAACGCGCGGCTCGAGTTCGTGAGCTTCTTCCTCGGCGAGCCGCCGTTCGACGTGAAGGAGTGCCAGCAGCGCGGCCTGACGTACGCGAGCCCGCTGCGCGCAAAGGTGCGCCTGGTCATCATGGACAAGGACGCGCCCAAGCCCACGACCAAGGAAGTGAAGGAGCAGGAGGTCTACATGGGCGAGATTCCGCTCATGACCACGACCGGCTCCTTCATCATCAACGGCACGGAGCGCGTCATCGTCAGCCAGCTCCACCGCTCCCCCGGCGTGTTCTTCGAGCACGACCGCGGCAAGACGCATTCGTCGGGCAAGCTGCTTTTCAGCGCCCGGGTGATCCCGTACCGCGGCTCCTGGCTTGATTTCGAGTTCGACCCGAAGGACGTGGTGTTCTTCCGCGTCGATCGCCGCCGCAAGATGCCGGTGACGATCCTCCTGAAGGCCCTCGGCTACACGCCTGAGCGGATCCTCAAGGAGTTCTTCGCCTTCGATACCTTCCACATCGAGGGCAACCACGTCCTCTTCGAGGTGGTGCCCGAGCGCCTGCGCGGCGAGGTGGCGCGCTTCGACATCAACGACAAGCAGGGCAAGCAGATCGTCGCGAAGGACAAGCGCATCACGGTCAAGCACATCCGCGACATGGAGGCGGCCGGCCTGAAGCGCATCACCGCGCCGGACGACTTCATCCTCGGGCGCACGCTCGCGCACAACGTCGTCAACAAGGACACGGGCGAGATCATCGCCAACGCGAACGACGAGATCACCGAGACCCTCCTCGCGCAGCTTCGCGAGTCCAAGGTCGAGAAGGTCCAGACGCTCTTCACGAACGACCTCGACCAGGGGCCCTACATCTCGCAGACGCTTCGCGCCGACGAGACCGCGGACATGAACCAGGCGCGCGTCGCGATCTACCGCATGATGCGCCCCGGCGAGCCGCCCACGGAGGACGCGGTCGAGGCCCTCTTCAACGGCCTCTTCTTCGCCGAGGAGCGCTACGACCTCTCGGCCGTGGGCCGCATGAAGTTCAACCGCCGCATCAACGCGCCCTCGGAGTTCAGCTGGCAGGTGCGCTTCAAGAACCTCACGCTGCCCAAAGAAGCGGAGGCGGACCTGCGCGCCTACTGGAAGAACGCGCCCGAGCTCTCGCTCGGCAAGGTGAGCCTGGAGGGCATCGCGAGCGACGAGCAGGCGCAGGCCGCCGTCGAGAAGATGTTCCACGACCTCAAGGCGAAGGGCATCGACAAGTCGAAGCTCGAGGTCAAGGTCGAGCACCGCATGACGCTCTCCCCCAAGGACATCGTCGAGGTGATCCGGATCCTCGTCGAGCTGCGCAACGGCCGCGGCGAGATCGACGACATCGACCACCTCGGCAACCGGCGCGTGCGCTCGGTGGGCGAGCTCGCCGAGAACCAGTTCCGCGCAGGACTGGTCAGAGTTGAACGGGCGGTAAAAGAAAGACTGAGCCAGGCGGAATCGGAAAACCTGATGCCGCACGACCTCATCAACGCGAAGCCGATCTCCGCGGCCATCAAGGAGTTCTTCGGCTCGAGCCAGCTCTCGCAGTTCATGGACCAGACCAATCCGCTCTCCGAGATCACGCACAAGCGGCGCGTGTCCGCCCTCGGACCGGGTGGCCTGACGCGCGAGCGCGCGGGCTTCGAGGTGCGCGACGTGCACCCGACGCACTACGGCCGCGTCTGCCCGATCGAGACGCCTGAGGGGCCGAACATCGGCCTCATCAATTCGCTCGCGCTCTACGCGAGGACGAACCGGTACGGGTTCCTGGAAACGCCCTATCGGAAGGTGAAGGACGGGAAGGTCACGAACGAGATCGCGTATCTCTCCGCCATCGAGGAAGGCAACTACGTGATCGCGCAGGCGAACGCGTCCATCGACAAGAACGGCAAGCTCGTCGACACCCTCGTCTCCTGCCGCTTCAAGAACGAGTTCGAGCTGAAGTCGCCCGAGGAAGTTCAGTACATGGACGTGGCCCCCTCGCAGATCGTGTCGGTGGCGGCCTCGCTCATCCCCTTCCTCGAGCACGACGACGCCAACCGCGCGCTCATGGGCTCCAACATGCAGCGCCAGGCCGTTCCCTGCCTGCGTCCCGAGAAGCCCTTCGTCGGCACCGGCATCGAGCGCACCGCCGCGGTGGACAGCGGCACGTGCGTGATCGCGCTGCGCGGCGGCGTCGTCGACTACGTCGATGCGCAGAGGATCGTCGTGCGGGTGAACGACGAAGAAACGATCCCGGGCGATGTGGGCGTGGACATCTACAAGCTCACGAAGTACACCCGCTCCAACCAGAACACCAACATCAACCAGCGCCCCATCGTGAAGCAGGGCGAGAAGATCGCCAAGGGCGACGTGGTGGCCGACGGCGCCTCCACCGACCTCGGCGAGCTCGCGCTCGGCCAGAACATGATGGTCGCGTTCATGCCCTGGAACGGCTTCAACTTCGAGGACTCGATCCTCATCAACGAGCGCGTGGTGGGCGAGGACCGCTTCACCTCGATCCACATCGAGGAGCTCACCGTCGTCGCGCGCGACACCAAGCTCGGGCCGGAGGAGATCACCCGGGATATCTCCAACCTCTCCGAGGCCCAATTGGCCAGATTGGATGAATCCGGAATTGTCTACATCGGCGCGGAAGTGGAAGCGGGCGACGTGCTCGTCGGCAAGGTCACGCCGAAGGGCGAGACGCAGCTCACCCCCGAGGAGAAGCTCCTGCGGGCGATCTTCGGCGAGAAGGCGAGCGACGTGAAGGACACGTCGCTGCGCGTGCCCTCGGGCATCAGCGGCACGGTGATCGACGTGCAAGTCTTCACCCGCGAAGGCATCGAGCGCGACAAGCGCAGCCAGTCCATCATCGAGGACGAGCTCAAGCGCTACAAGACCGACCTCGGCGACCAGATGCGCATCGTCGAGTCCGACACGTTCGAGCGCCTGTCGAGGCTCCTGCTCAACAAGACGGCGAACGGCGGTCCCAAGCGCCTCGCCAAGGGCAGCAAGGTGACCAAGGACTATCTCGACTCCGTCGAGAAGTTCGACTGGTTCGACATCCGCCTCGCGAACGAGGACGCGGCCGCGCAGGTCGAGGGCCTGAAGGAGTCGATCGCTCAGAAGCGGCGCGAGTTCGACGCCATGTTCGAGGCGAAGAGGAAGAAGCTCACGCAGGGCGACGAGCTGCCGCCGGGCGTGCTCAAGATGGTGAAGGTGTACGTCGCGGTGAAGCGCCGCCTGCAGCCGGGCGACAAGATGGCCGGCCGCCACGGCAACAAGGGCGTGATCTCGAAGATCGTGCCGGTCGAGGACATGCCGCACATGGCCGACGGCACGACGCTCGACATCGTGCTGAACCCGCTTGGCGTGCCCTCGCGCATGAACGTGGGCCAGATCCTCGAGACGCACCTGGGCTGGGCCGCGAAGGGCCTGGGCATCAAGCTGGGCGAGCTCCTCCGCAAGCACCAGCAGCAGAGCCTCGCCGAGATCCGCAAGACCATCGAGCGCATCTACGCCGGGGGCAGCGACGAGAAGGACCTGTCGAAGCTCACCGACGACGAGGTGATCCAGCTCGCGCGGAACCTGAAGGACGGCGTGCCGTTCGCGACGCCGGTCTTCGACGGTGCCGCAGAGGCCGAGATCAACTCGATGCTCGAGATGGCGGGGCTCCCGACTTCCGGGCAGGTCCAGCTCTTCGACGGGCGCACGGGCGAGGCGTTCGACCGCCCGGTCACCGTGGGCTACATGCACGTGCTGAAGCTCCACCACCTCGTCGACGACAAGATGCACGCGCGTTCCACGGGGCCCTACAGCCTCGTCACGCAGCAGCCGCTCGGCGGCAAGGCGCAGTTCGGCGGCCAGCGCTTCGGCGAGATGGAGGTCTGGGCGCTGGAAGCCTACGGCGCGGCCTACACGCTGCAGGAGATGCTCACGGTCAAGTCCGACGACATCAACGGGCGCACCAAGGTGTACGAGAACATCGTCAAGGGCGACCACAAGATCGACGCGGGGATGCCCGAGTCGTTCAACGTGCTCGTGAAGGAGATCCGCTCCCTTGGCATCGACATCGATCTGGAGAGGTTCTAAATGAAAGCACTGCTCGAGCTCTTCAAGCAGGTCCAGCAGACCGAGGAATTCGATGCGATCCGCATCGGCCTCGCCTCGCCGGAGAAGATCCGCTCGTGGTCCTACGGCGAGGTGAAGAAGCCGGAGACGATCAACTACCGGACCTTCAAGCCGGAGCGGGACGGCCTCTTCTGCGCGCGCATCTTCGGGCCGATCAAGGACTACGAGTGCGTGTGCGGCAAGTACAAGCGCCTCAAGCACCGCGGCGTCATCTGCGAGAAATGCGGCGTGGAAGTCACGCTCGCCAAGGTCCGCCGCGAGCGCATGGGCCACATCGAGCTCGCCTCGCCGGTCGCGCACATCTGGTTCCTGAAGTCGCTGCCGTCGCGCCTGGGCCTGGTGCTCGACATGACGCTGCGCGACATCGAGCGCGTGCTGTACTTCGAAGCCTATGTCGTCACCGACCCGGGCCTCACGCCGCTCAAGCGCTGCCAGCTCCTCACCGAGGACGACTACCTCGCCAAGGTCGAGGAGTTCGGCGACGACTTCTCCGCCGCGATGGGCGCGGAGGGCATCCGCGCGCTCCTGCGCTCGATCGAGCTCAACAAGGACATCGACACGCTGCGCAAGGAGCTCGAGGCCACGACCTCGGATGCCAAGATCAAGAAGATCGCCAAGCGCCTGAAGGTGCTCGAGGGCTTCAAGGCCTCGAACATCAAGCCCGACTGGATGATCATGGAAGTGCTGCCGGTGCTGCCGCCGGAGCTCCGACCGCTCGTCCCGCTCGATGGCGGCCGGTTTGCGACGTCAGACCTCAATGACCTTTACAGAAGGGTCATCAACAGAAACAACCGGCTGAAGCGCCTGTTGGAGCTGAAAGCGCCCGAGATCATCGTGCGCAACGAGAAGCGGATGCTTCAGGAGGCGGTGGACTCGCTCCTGGACAACGGCCGCCGAGGCAAGGCGATGACCGGCGCGAACAAGCGCCCGCTCAAGTCGCTCGCCGACATGATCAAGGGCAAGGGCGGCCGCTTCCGCCAGAACCTGCTCGGCAAGCGCGTCGACTACTCCGGCCGCTCGGTGATCGTCGTCGGCCCGCAGCTCAAGCTCCACCAGTGCGGCCTGCCGAAGAAGATGGCGCTCGAGCTCTTCAAGCCGTTTATCTTTAACAAGCTGGAACTGCTTGGACTCGCCACGACCATCAAGGCCGCGAAGCGCCTGGTCGAGCAGGAAGTCCCGGAGGTGTGGGACATCCTTGAGGAAGTGATCCGCGAGCACCCGGTGATGCTGAACCGCGCCCCGACGCTTCACCGCCTCGGCATCCAGGCATTCGAGCCGGTGCTCATCGAGGGCAAGGCGATCCAGCTCCATCCGCTCGTCTGCGCGGCGTTCAACGCCGACTTCGACGGCGACCAGATGGCCGTCCACGTCCCGCTGTCGCTGGAAGCGCAGATGGAGGCGAGGACGCTCATGCTGGCCTCCAACAACGTGCTCTCCCCGGCGAACGGCGAGCCGATCATCGTGCCCTCGCAGGACATCGTGCTCGGCCTCTACTACGCTACGCGCGAGCACGTGAACGCGAGGGGCGAGGGCATGAGCTTCGCGGACCTCGCGGAGCTCCACCGCGCGTACGACTCGCGCCAGGTGGACATCCATGCGCGCGTCTGGGTCCGCATCAAGGAGAAGGAAGTCGGCCCCGAAGGCGAGATCACGGAGAAGACCTCGCGCTACGAGACCACGGTCGGCCGCGCGCTCCTCTCCGAGATCCTGCCCGCCGGGCTGCCGTTCTCGCTCCTTAACAAGCCGCTCAAGAAGAAGGAGATCTCGCGCCTCATCAACATCGGCTTCCGCCGCTGCGGGCTGCGCGAGACGGTGATCTTCGCCGACAAGCTCATGCAGGCCGGGTTCACGATCGCCACCCGGGCCGGGATCTCGTTCGGCGTGAACGACATGCGCATCCCCGAGCAGAAGCAGGAGCTCATCAAGCAGGCCGAGGGCGAGGTGAAGGAGATCGAGGTCCAGTACACCTCGGGCCTCGTCACGGCGGGCGAGCGCTACAACAAGGTGGTCGACATCTGGTCGCGCTGCGGCGAGCAGGTCGGCAAGGTCATGATGGAGCAGCTTGGCTCCGAGGAAGTCGAGAACCGCCACGGGAAGAAGGTGAGGCAGGAAGCCTTCAACTCGATCTACATGATGGCGGACTCGGGCGCCCGGGGCTCGGCGGCGCAGATCCGGCAACTCGCCGGCATGCGCGGCCTCATGGCGAAGCCCGACGGCTCGATCATCGAGACGCCGATTACGGCGAACTTCCGCGAAGGCCTGAACGTGCTGCAGTACTTCATCTCGACCCACGGCGCCCGCAAGGGCCTCGCGGACACCGCGCTGAAGACCGCGAACTCGGGCTACCTCACGCGGCGCCTGGTCGACGTGACGCAGGACCTCGTCGTCACCGAGGAGGACTGCGGCACTCAGAACGGCTTCGCGATGAAGGCGCTCGTCGAGGGCGGCGAGGTGGTGGAAGCGCTGCGCGAGCGCGTGCTCGGGCGGGTGCTCGCCACGGACCTCCCGCACCCCGAGACGCAGGACGTGCTCTTCGCCTCCGGCTCGCTCCTCGACGAGGAGGCGGTGGACAAGATCGACAGCCTGGGCATCGATGAAGTGAAAGTGCGCACCGCGCTCACCTGCGAGACCCGCTGGGGCGTGTGCGCCAAGTGCTACGGCCGCGACCTCGGTCGCGGCTCGCTCGTGAACGTCGGCGAGGCGATCGGCGTGATCGCCGCGCAGTCGATCGGCGAGCCGGGCACGCAGCTCACGATGCGGACCTTCCACATCGGCGGCGCGGCGTCGCGGACGGCGGTGCAGAGCCACGTCGAGGCGAAATCCTCGGGCACGGTGCGCTTCACGCCGACCATGCGCTATCTCTCGAACGCGAAGGGCGACAAGGTCGTCATCTCGCGCTCGGGCGAGGTCATCATCGCCGACGACAACGGCCGGGAGCGCGAGCGCCACAAGGTGCCTTACGGGGCGACGCTGCTCGCCTCCGATGGCGACCAGGTGCGCGCCGGCAAGCAGCTCGCGAGCTGGGACCCGCACCACCGCCCGATCATCACGGAGTACGCGGGCACGGTGAAGTTCGAGAACGTGGAGGAGGGCGCGACCGTCGCGAAGCAGATCGACGACGTCACCGGCCTTTCCACCCTCGTCGTCATCGACGCCAAGCGCCGCACGGCGACCGGCAAGGGCCAGCGGCCTTCGGTGAAGCTGATCAACGAAGGCGGCGAAGAAGTGCGCATCGCCGGCACCGACCACGCCGTCAACATCAGCTTCCCGGTGGGCGCGGTGATCGCCGTGCGAGACGGTCAGCAGGTGCAGGTCGGCGAAGTGCTCGCCCGCATCCCGCAGGAGGTCTCCAAGACGCGCGACATCACGGGCGGCCTGCCGCGCGTGGCCGAGCTCTTCGAGGCGCGCTCGCCCAAGGACGCCGGCATGCTCGCGGAAGTCACGGGCACCGTCTCGTTCGGCAAGGACACCAAGGGCAAGCAGCGCCTGGTGATCACCGACCTCGAGAAGCAGGAGCACGAATACCTGATCGCCAAGGACAAGCACCTGCTCGTCCACGACGGCCAGGTCGTCAACAAGGGCGAGAGCATCGTCGACGGTCCGGTGGATCCGCACGATCTTCTCCGCCTGCTGGGCATCGAGGAGCTCGCGCGCTACATCATCGACGAGGTGCAGGACGTCTACCGCCTCCAGGGCGTGAAGATCAACGACAAGCACATCGAGGTGATCGTGCGCCAGATGCTGCGCCGCGTGGAGATCGACGAGCCGGGCGACACGCCGTTCATCCAGGGCGAGCAGGTCGAGCGCGCCGAGGTGCTGGAGGAAAACGAGAAGGCGGAAAAGGCGCAGAAGAAGCCCGCCACCTTCCGCAACATGCTCCTCGGCATCACCAAGGCGAGCCTGTCGACCGACTCCTTCATCTCTGCGGCGTCCTTCCAGGAGACGACGCGCGTGCTGACGGAAGCTGCGATCATGGGCAAGCGCGACGAGCTGCGCGGCCTGAAGGAAAACGTGATCGTCGGGCGCCTTATCCCGGCGGGCACGGGTCTCGCGTACCACAACATCCGCAAGGCGCAGGCGGCCGAGCCGGTGCTGGCGGAAGTGCCGGCCGCGAGCGAGCCCGCTGCGGCCCCGGTGGAGCAGGCTGCCGCCGGCCCGGCTTCTTGATGGCGAAACCGTTCCAGGAAGGGCCGCGGAAGCGGCCCTTTTTTTTGCCGTGACCTGGTCCATCGTCGGCCGCGATCGCGACGGTTCCTACGGCATCGCCATCGCGAGCCGCTTCTTCGCCGTCGGGGCGCTCTGCCCGTATGCGCGCAGCGGCGTTGGCGCGGTGTGTACGCAGGCGTTGGTCAACCCGCACTACGGCCCGAAGGGGTTGGATCTTCTCTCTGAAGATCTTCTTCCATCGGAAGCGATCGCGCTTCTCATCGTGGAAGACCATGGAAGAGACCATCGGCAGGTTCACGTCATCGACCGCGAGGGGCGAACGGCGGCGCATACAGGCAGCGCATGCATCGAGTGGTGCGGACACCTCGCGGGCGACGGGTTCTCGGTCGCCGGCAACATGCTCGCCGGGAAGGCCGTCCTTGGACAAACTGCCTCGGTCTTCCGGGAAAGAAAAGACCTTCCCTTCCCGGAACGCCTCATCGAAGCGCTCGCCGCCGGGGATGCGGCGGGGGGCGACAAGCGCGGCAAGCAGGCCGCGGCGCTCCTCGTGTATACGACCGAGGAGTATCCCTTCCTCGACATCCGGGTGGACGACCATGCGGAGCCGATCGGCGAGCTCCGCCGCCTCTATGGGGTGAGCCGCGAGCGCTACCAGATCTTCTCGCGCTTCCTGCCCTCGCGCGCGCGGCCGGCGGGCGTGACCGACCGCGCCGTCATCGAAGATGCCATTGCTCGAAGTCAACGGCCTTAGGACCTCCTTCCGGCTCGAGGATGGGAGGGAAGCGAGGGCGGTCGACGGCGCGAGCTTCTCGCTCGAAGCCGGCAGGACGCTCGGGCTCGTGGGCGAGTCCGGAAGCGGGAAGAGCGTCACGGCCCTTTCCATCATGGGGCTCGTCGCCCAGCCGCCGGGGCGCATCGCCGGGGGCGAAATCCTCTTCGAGGGCGAGGACCTGCTGAAGGCGCGGCCCGAGCGCCTGCGCGAGCTGCGCGGCAGCCGCATCGCCATGGTCTTCCAGGAGCCGATGACCTCGCTCAACCCGGCGTTCACGATCGGGGAGCAGATCAGCGAAGTCCTGCTCGCCCACAAGAAGGTCGGCAGGGAAGAAGCGAGAAAGCAGGCGATCGAGATGCTGCGCCAGGTGCGCATGCCCTCGCCGGAGGCCCGCTACGGCGAGCATCCGCACCGGCTTTCCGGCGGGATGCGGCAGCGGGCGATGATCGCCATGGCGCTCGCCTGCCGCCCGAAGCTCCTCATCTGCGACGAGCCGACGACGGCGCTCGACGTGACCGTGCAGGCGCAGATCCTCGAGCTCATGCGAACCCTTCGCGATGAGACGGGGACGGCCATCCTCCTCATCACGCACGCCCTGGGCGTGGTCGCCGAGATCGCGGACGAGGTGGCGGTGATGTACGCGGGACGCATCGTGGAGCGGGCGCCGGCGGCCGAGCTCTTCTCGGAGCCGCAGCACCCCTACACGATCGGCCTCCTCGGCTCGATGCCGCGCCTCGCCGCGCCTGAGGCGCGGCTTGCCGCCATCGAGGGCCAGGTACCCGATCCTGCGGCCCCGCTCGATGGCTGCCGCTTCCGCCCGCGATGCCCGTTCGCCATTGCACGGTGCGAGGAGCGGGAGCCGCGATTGGAAGCGCTTTCCGAAAAACACCATGCGGCCTGCTGGCGCGCGCCTCTGTAGATGCTCCTGAAAGCCGATAACCTGGTGAAGCACTTTCCGGCGGGCGAGGCCTTCTTCGGCCGCGCCGAAGGCACCGTGCGCGCGGTCGACGGCGTGAGCTTCGAGATCGGCGAGGGCGAGACGCTCGGGCTCGTGGGCGAATCCGGCTGCGGAAAGTCGACGGTCGGCCGCCTCGTGCTCAGGCTCCTCGAGCCGACGAGCGGGCGGGTGCTCTTCCGGGGCGAGGACCTCGGCCGCCTCGACGCCCGCGCGCTGCGTTCGCGCCGCCGGTTCATGCAGCTCATGTTCCAGGACCCCTACGGGTCGCTCAATCCGCGCATGACGGTCGGGGACATGATCCGCGAGCCGCTCGTCCTGCATGGGCTGCATCGCGGCGCCCAGGACGCTCGCGTGGCGGAGCTGCTCGGGTTGGTGGGCCTTCCGGGCGCGCACGCGCAGCGCTATGCGCACGAGTTTTCCGGCGGCCAGCGACAGCGGATCGGCATCGCGCGCGCGCTCGCGGCCGAGCCGGTGCTCATCGTGTGCGACGAGCCGGTCTCCGCGCTCGACGTGTCCATCCAGGCGCAAGTGATCAATCTGCTCGCCGAGCTACAGGCGCGGCTCGGCATCTCGTACCTCTTCATTGCACACGATCTCGCGGTCGTGCGCCACGCCTCCTCGCGCATCGCCGTCATGTACCTCGGAAAGATCGTGGAGGAAGGCGCCGCCGCCTCGCTTTTCCAGCGTCCGCGCCATCCGTATACCCAGGCGTTGCTCTCCGCCGTTCCGTCGCCGCAAGCCAGCAACCGGGCGAAACGCATTCTCCTCGAGGGCGACGTGCCCAGCGCGCTCGCCCCGCCTTCCGGCTGCCGCTTCCGCACGCGCTGCGCGCATGCGCGCGAACGCTGCGCCGCAGAGGTGCCCGTGCTGGACGAAGGCGTCGCGTGCCATTTCTGGCGCGAGATAGCCTCGCCGTCCCCGTCCGGCTTGATGCCGGTCAATGAGCGCCTGGCGCGCCTTCAGGCAGCGTTCCGTTCCTGAGGAGGATTCCAATGAGAACTTGGCTCGCCGCGGCACTTTCCCTCTGGATGGCCGCCATCCATGCACAAACGCTGCGCATCGGCCTCGCCGAGGACCCCGACATCCTCGATCCCACGCTCGGCCGGACCTTCGTCGGGCGGATCGTGTTCGCCGGCCTTTGCGACAAGCTCTTCGACCTCGACGAGAAGCTGAACGTGATCCCCATGCTCGCCACGGGCTACGAGTGGTCGGCCGACAACAAGGCGCTCACCATCCGCCTGCGCCCCGGTGTCACGTTCCACGATGGCGAAAAGCTCGATGCGGCGGCGGTCAAGTTCAACCTCGACCGCCACAAGGGCCTGCAGGGCTCGGCGCGGCGCGCCGAGCTCGCCTCCGTAGCGAGCGTCGACGTGGTCGACGCGATGACGGTTCGCGTGAACCTCTCGGGGCCAGACGCGCCGCTCCTCACGGTGCTCACCGACCGCGCCGGGATGATGGTGTCGCCGAAGGCTGCGCAGGCCGCGGGTGACAAGTTCGGCGCGAGGCCCGTGTGCTCGGGCCCGTTCCGCTTCGTCGAGCGCGTCGCCCAGGACCGCATCGTGCTCGAGCGCTATCCGGGCTACTGGGACAAGGGCCGGATCCACTTCGAGCGCGTTACTTACCTGCCGATCATCGATGCGACGGTGCGTCTCGCGAACCTGCGTGCCGGCCAGCTCGACCTGATCGAGCGCATGGCCGCCTCCGACGTGCCGCAGATCAAGGGCGACGCGCGCTTCAGGATCGCCAAGGTGGTCGAGCTCGGCTACCAGGGCGTCTACATCAACGTCGGCAAGAGCGAGCTCGCGCAGAAGAATCCCATCGGCCGCGACCCCCGCGTGCGCGAGGCCTTCGAGCTGGCGCTCGACCGCCAGGGCATCGTGCAGGTGGCGATGGATGGCGAGGCGGAGGTGGGGAACCAATGGGTCTCGCCCAGCAATGCGTACTACGCCAAGAAGCACCCGGTGCCCAAGCGCGACCTCGCGCGCGCGAAGGCGCTCCTCAAGGAAGCAGGCGTGCCGAACCCGACGGTGACGATGATGACGCCCACGACCTCCGACGCCCAGCGGATCGCGCAAGTCGTGCAGGCGATGGTGAAGGAAGCGGGTTTCGATGCCCGAATCCAGTCGACGGAATTCGCGACCTCGCTCACGCTCGGCGACAAGGGGCAGTACGAGGCCTACGTCCTCGCCTGGAGCGGCCGCGCCGATCCCGACGGCAACCTGCAGAACCACCTCGGCTGCGGCGCGCCGCTCAACTACTCGGGCTATTGCAGCAAGGCGGTGGACCAGGCGATGGCCGAGGCGCGGGCGCAGCGCGAGCCGGCGAAACGCATGCTCGCCTACGATCGCATGGCCGACGAGGTGCTGAAGGACCGGCCCATCATCTACCTCTTCCACCGGCACTGGCTCTGGGGCCTGTCGGCGAAGCTCTCGGCTTCCGCACCGTGCCCGACGGCATGGTTCGCGTGCAGGACCTGAAGCTGAACTAGGGGCAGGGCGGTGGGGCGTTTCCTCGCGCGCCGGCTCGGCACCATCGTGCCGACGCTCCTCCTCGTCTCGATGCTGGTCTTCGGGCTGCAGCAGCTGCTGCCGGGCGATCCCGCGCTCATCCTCGCGGGCGAGGACCGCGACCCGGGGGTCGTGGCCTACCTTCACGAAAAGCTGCATCTCGACGAGTCGCTGCCCGTGCGCTACGGATACTGGCTGCGCGACGCGCTCCACGGCGACCTCGGCGAATCGCTGCGCGTCAAGAAGCCGGTCGTGGAGCTCATCCTGGAGAAGCTGCCCGTGACCGTCCAGCTTGCCTCCATGGCGATCGTGATCGCCGTGCTCATCGGCGTCACGGCGGGAGTCGTCTCGGCCGTGAAGAAGGACAGCGTTTGGGACTACGCGGCGAATGTCTTCGCGCTGTGGGGGCTCTCCACGCCGAACTTCTGGCTCGGCATCCTCCTCATCCTGCTCTTTGCAGTGCACCTCGGCTGGCTACCGGCCTCGGGGTACGTGAGCCCGTTCGAGGATCTGCGAGGAAACCTCGCCGCGATGATCATGCCCGCATTCGTGCTCGGCAACGCCTTCGCTGCCGTGCTCATGCGGCACACCCGAAGCGCGATGCTGCAGGTGCTGAGCTCTGACTACGTGCGCACGGCGCGCGCGAAGGGACTCTCCGAGCCCGTCGTCGTGCTCAAGCACGCGCTGCGGAACGCGCTCGTGCCGGTCATCACGCTCGGCGCGCTCGGTTTCGGCGAGCTCCTCGGGGGCACCGTGCTGACCGAGACCGTCTTCACCATCCCGGGATTCGGCAAGCTCATCGTGGACGCGGTCTTCAATCGCGACTACGGCGTCGTCCAGGGCGTCGTCCTCTTTACCGCGTCCGCCTATATCGGCCTCAACCTGCTCGCCGACATTGCCTACTTCCTCGTCAATCCGCGCATGAGGGGCTGATGGCGGCGATTCTCGCGTCGGAGGCTCCCCTTCCGCCTCAAACTCCGGGCCGGCGCGCGTTGTTACGCCTGCGCCGGCGGCGCGGCGCGATGGTGGCCCTCGCGGTGGTCGCCTTCTTCGCGCTGCTCGCGCTCCTTGCGCCTTATGTATCGCCCTACGATCCGCTCGAGACGAGCTGGAGCGCCATCCGCCAGGCGCCGAGCGCCGCCCATCTCTTCGGGACCGACGACATCGGCGACGACATCCTGTCGCGGGTCATCGCCGGCGGGCGGCTCTCGCTCAGCGTGGGGA
>JAFAGU010000182.1 GCA_019237595.1 Betaproteobacteria bacterium
GCACCTAGCGCCTGAGCAGTTCAAGCAGTACGCCGTAGCGGTCGATGCGATGCTGGCGGGCACGAATTTGACACAGGGCGCGAAAGCGCCGAGTGCCAAATCCGACGTAAGTGCCTGAAGAGATTGGTGCCGGCTGACGGAGTCGAACCGCCGACCAACGGTTTACAAAACCGCTGCTCTACCAGCTGAGCTAAGCCGGCCCGGGCAAAGTGGCGCCATTATCCCCCGGCGCTACTTGATCCGCCGGAGCGTGGGCTTGCCGCCGCCGGGTTTCGTCGGCGGCTGAGGTGTGGAGGGCGCCGGGAGCGCCGCCGGCTTGATCGGCGCCGCGGGCTCCGCTTCGGCCACCGCCTGGAGCCCCGGCTTCGGGCTCTCGATGTCGAAGGTCATGCCGTGGCCCGTCTCGCGCGCGTAAAGCGCGTAGACGCTCGCCACCGGCACGGAAATCTGCCGCGCCACGCCGCCGAAGCGCGCCGAGAACTCGATGAGCTCGTTGCCGAGCTGCAGCTTGTGCACGGCGTTCGGGCTGACGTTGAGCGTGATCTCGCCGTTCTTGACGTATTCCGCGGGCACCTGCGTGCGGGAGTCCACCTTCACCGCGAGATGCGGCGTATAGCCGTTGTCCACGCACCATTCGTAGAGGGCGCGCAGGAGGTAGGGCTTGGTGGCGATCTCGTTCACGACGATTACTTCCGCATCACCTTCTCGGAGGGCGTGAGGGCCTCGATGAAGGCGGGCCGGGAGAAGATGCGCTCGGCGTACTTCATGAGCGGCGCAGCGGTCTTCCCGGGCTTGATGCCGTAGTGGTCGAGACGCCACAGCAGCGGCGCGATCGCCACGTCGAGCATCGTGAAGTCGTCGCCCAGCATGTGCTTCGTCTTCGTGAAGACGGGCGCGAGCTCGATCAGTCGGTCGGTGACGTGCTGGCGCGCCTTCTCCATCGGCTTTTCCTTCCCCGACTCGAGCGCCTCGATCTGGGAGAAGAGCTCGACCTCCATGTTGAAGAGCATGAGCCGCGCCCGCGCCCGCATCACCGGGTCGGCGGGCATGAGCTGCGGGTGCGGGAAGCGCTCGTCGATGTACTCGTTGATGATGTTCGACTCGTAGAGGATGAGGTCGCGCTCCACGAGCACCGGCAACCGGTTGTACGGGTTCATGACGGCGATGTCCTCGGGCTTATTGAAGAGGTCGACGTCGATGACCTGGAAATCCATGCCCTTCTCGTAGAGCACGAAGCGGCAGCGATGGCTGAAGGGGCACGTGGTGCCCGAGTAAAGTTGCATCATGGTTGAGTGCCCGAAAAATTCCGGCCGCCGTCCCGGCGCCCGGTTGTCAACTTGCGCCTACTTCACGTCCTTCCAGAAATTGCGCTTCACCAGCCAGGCGAAGATGAAGACCACGCCCAGGACGAAGAGCGCGACGATGCCGATCTCCCGCCGAGTGGTGGCCGCCGGCTCGCCCGCATAGACGAGGAAATTCACGAGGTCGCGCACGAGCGCGTCGTATTCGACCTGGGTGAGCGTCCCCTTGGAGAGCTCCTTCCAGCGGTATTCCGGCCGGCCCGCGCCCTCCCCTTCCTTCGGCTCCTCGACCTCGAGGGCGCGCTCGCCCTGCAGCGTCCAGAGCGCGTGCGGCATCGCGACGTTGGGAAAGACGGCGTTGTTCCATCCGGTCATCGTCTTCGAATCGCGGTAGAAGGTCCTGAGGTAGGTGTAGAGCCAGTCGGCGCCGCGCGAGCGGGCCACGAGCGAGAGGTCCGGCGGCGCCACGCCGAACCAGGTCTTCGCTTCCTTCGCCGGCATGACGGTCTTCATCGTTTCGCCGACCTTGTCGGCGAAGAACATCAGGTTGTCGCGGATCTCGCCCTCGTTGAGGCCGAGCTCCTCGAGGCGGTTGTACCGCAGGTATTGCACGCCGTGGCAGCCTTCGCAGTAGTTGGCGAAGGTGCGCGCGCCGGACTGCAGGCTCACGAGGTCGCGCGGATCGCTGGGCGAGCGGTCGAGCGGAAAGCCGGCCTCCGCGGCGGCGGCGAGGCTGGGTGCGAAGACGAGCGCGAGGAGGAGCCGCTTCATGCCGTCACCCTTTCCGGCACCGGCTTCACCGAGTCGCGCGCCGTGTACCACGGCATGAGGAAGAAGAAGAGGAAGTAGACGATCGAGCAGAGCCGCGCCACCCACGTCGCGACGTCCTTCGTGTCGAGGATGTTCCACGGGTCCTTGAACTGGCCCCAGACCGTCGTGGGTTCCGTCCCGAGATAGCCGAGCACGAGGAAGACGACGACGAAAATCGCCAGCGCGGCCTTCCAGAGCGAGCCGCGGTAGCGGATCGACTTCACCGGGCTGCGGTCCAGCCACGGCAGGAAGAAGAATATGAGCACGGCCACGCCCATGGCGAGCACGCCCGGGAACTGCGAATTGAAGAGCGGCGGCACGGCGCGGAGAATCGAGTAATAGGGCGTGAAGTACCACACCGGCGCGATGTGCGGCGGCGTCTTCAGCGGATCGGCCGGGATGAAGTTGTTGTACTCGAGGAAATAGCCGCCGACCTCGGGAACGAAGAAGAGCACGAAGCAGAACACGCCGAGGAAGACCACCGCGCCCATGATGTCCTTGACCGTGTAGTACGGGTGGAAGGGGATGCCGTCCACCGGGTGGCCGTTCGCGTCCTTCACCTTCTTGATGTCGACGCCATCGGGATTGTTCGAGCCCACGTCGTGCAGCGCGAGGAGGTGGACCACGACGAGGCCGAGCAGCACGAGCGGCAGCGCGATCACGTGCAGGGCGAAGAAGCGGTTCAGGGTCGCGTCCGAGACGACGTAGTCGCCGCGGATCCAGAGCGCGAGGTCCGGGCCGATGAAGGGCACGGTGCCGAAGAGGTTCACGATCACCTGCGCGCCCCAGTACGACATCTGCCCCCAGGGAAGCAGGTAGCCGAAGAACGCCTCGCCCATGAGCGAGAGGTAGATGACCACGCCGAAGATCCACACGAGCTCGCGCGGCTGCTTGTACGAGCCGTACAGGAGTCCCCGGAACATGTGCAGGTAGACGACGATGAAGAACGCCGACGCACCGGTGGAATGGATGTAGCGGATGATCCAGCCGCCGGGCACGTCGCGCATGATGTACTCGACCGAGCCGAAGGCGAGCGCGGCGTCGGGCTTGTAGTTCATCGTGAGGAAGATGCCCGAGACGATCTGGATCACGAGCACGAGGAGCGCGAGCGAGCCGAAGAAGTACCAGAAGTTGAAGTTCTTCGGCGCGTAGTACTCCGCCGCGTGGATGCGCCACTGCTCCGCCGCCGTAGGCATGCGGGCGTCGAACCAGTTCCACAGCGCCATCAGCCGGCTCGCCATCGCTATGCGCCTTTCTTCTCTTTGTCCTCGCCGATGAGCACCGTCGTCTCGGAGAGATAGGTGTAGGGCGGCACCTCGAGATTCTTCGGCGCGGGCGA
This sequence comes from Betaproteobacteria bacterium, assembly GCA_019237595.1. GTDB lineage: Bacteria > Pseudomonadota > Gammaproteobacteria > Burkholderiales > SG8-39 > SCGC-AG-212-J23. The sequence goes on from JAFAGU010000182.1 coordinate 3,451, forward strand.
GCCCTTGAAGACGCGCCCAGCGAGGTCGAACTTGGAGCCGTGGCAGGGGCAGTAGAAACCGCCGTTCCAGTCGGCGCCCATCTCCGCCTTGTCGGCCGGCCCCTTGAGCTTGGGCGAGCAGCCGAGGTGCGTGCACACGCCGACGAGCACCATGAGCTCGGGCTTGGCCGAGCGATATTCGTTCTTCGCGTACGCCGGCTGCTGGTCGACGCTCGACTGCGGGTCGCTGACTTTCGCATCGTCTTGCTTGATGTCGTTCAGCATCGCCTGCGTGCGGCGCATCACCCAGACGGGCTTGCCCCGCCATTCGTAGACGCCGAGCTCGCCCGGCGCGAGCTTCGAGATGTCGACCTCGACCGGCGCCCCGGCCGCCTTGGCGCGCTCCGAGGGCCAGAGGCTCATGACGAAGGGAACGGCGGCGCCGACGGCCGCTGCGCCCCCGACCGCGGAGGCCGCGATCACGAGCGTGCGCCTCTGGGGATCGACTTTTACCTGCTCGCTCATGGGGATAGTTTTCTTATGTGGACGCGCGAAAGCCCGGCATTGTAGCGACGGGTGTTGCAAAAGTCCACGTTTTCGCTCGTAACATGCTCAATCCCAAGGGGAATTTCGCTGCGCGAAGCGCTTCGATGCGCTGCGGCATATGGTAGATTCGCTCGCCCCATGTACCGCCTCTGGCTGATCTTCGCGCAGACGGCCACGATCGCCGTCGCCTGCCTCTTCGTCGTTTCCACGTTCCGCCCCGAATGGCTCCCGGGACGCGCGCCGGCCGCCACGGTTTCGGAAACGGCGCCGATCACCGTGGCGAGCGCGACCCGGGGCAGCACCGCAAACTCCTACAACGACGCGGTACAGAAGGCGACGCCCTCCGTCGTCAACATCTTCACGTCGAAGGAAATCAGGACGCCGCGGCACCCGCTGCTCAACGACCCGGTCTTCCGCCGGTTCTTCGGCGATCAGCCGGAGGAAGCACAGCGGGCCGCCAGCCTGGGTTCCGGCGTCATCGTGAGCAACTCCGGCTACATCATCACCAACAGCCACGTAGTGGAGGCGGCCGATGAAATCGAGGTCGCCCTCGCCGACGGCAAGAAGCTCCTCGCCAAGGTCGTCGGCAACGATCCGGACACGGACATCGCCGTGCTGCGCGTGAATGCGGAGAACCTCCCGGCGATCGTTTTCGGCTCCTCCGATGCCCTGCGCATCGGCGACGTGGTCCTGGCGATCGGCAATCCCTTCGGCGTGGGCCAGACGGTCACGCACGGGATCGTCTCGGCCCTCGGGCGCACCGGCCTCGGGATCAACACCTTCGAAAACTTCATCCAGACCGACGCGCCGATCAATCCCGGGAACTCGGGCGGCGCGCTGGTCGACGCCTCGGGGAATTTGATCGGGATCAACACGGCGATCTTTTCGCGCTCGGGCGGCTCCATGGGCATCGGCTTTGCGATTCCCGTGTCCACCGCCAAGATGGTGCTCGAGCAGATCGTGAAGACCGGAAGCGTCACGCGCGGCTGGATCGGAGTCGAGGTGCAGGAGATCACCGCGCCGGTGGCGGAGTCCTTCCGCCTGGGCAGCACGAAGGGCGCGCTCATCGCCGGGGTGCTCCGCGGCGGGCCGGCCGACAAGGCCGGCGTAAAGCCCGGCGACGTGCTGGTCGAGATCGACGGGAAGCCTGTCGCCGACCCGACGGCCATGCTGAACCTCGTCGCAGCCCTCGCGCCGGGAAGCGCCGCCCGGGCGAAGCTCAAGCGCCAGGGCAGCGACGTCGAGGCGGACATCACGGTGGGACGGCGGCCCAAGCCGCAGGCGCGCGCCGAATAGAATTAGTCACCCGTTCTCAAGGGAGGAGGAAAAATGAAGACCCGCAACTCGCTCGCCGCGTTCGCCCTCGCGCTCGGCGCCGCCTCGGCTTTCGGCCAAGCCAAGGAAATCCGCATCGCGCACGTATACGATAAAACCGGGCCGCTCGAGGCCTATGCCAAGCAGACGCAGGCCGGCCTCATGATGGGGCTCGAATACCTGACCGGCGGCAAGATGGAGCTCAACGGCCGCAAGATCGTCGTCATTGAGAAGGACAGCCAGTCCAAGCCCGACGTCGGCAAGAGCCAGCTCGCCGCGGCCTTCGGGGACGACAAGGTGGATCTCGCCATCGGCCCCACCAATTCCGGCGTGGCGCTCGCCATGCTCCCCGTGGCCGAGGAGTACAAGAAGATCCTCGTCGTTGAGCCGGCGGTCGCGGACTCCATCACCGGCGACAAGTGGAACCGCTACATCTTCCGCACCTCGCGCAACTCCACGCAGGACGCGGTTGCCGGCGCCGCGACAATCCAGGGCGATGCCCAGGTCGCCACGCTGGCGCAGGACTACGCGTTCGGGCGCGACGGCGTGCAATCGTTCAAGGAGGCGCTCGCCAAGATCAACCCGAAGGCGAAAGTCGTCCATGAGGAATACGCGCCCCAGCAGACCTCGGACTTCACCGCGCCGGCGCAGCGCCTCTTCGACGCGCTCAAGGACAAGCCGGGCCGCAAGATCATCGTCATCATCTGGGCGGGCGCCCATCCCATGACGAAGATCATGGACCTCAAGCCCGAGCGTTTCGGCATCGAGGTCGCCCCCGGCGGAAACATTCTTCCGGTCATGAAGACCTGGAAGAGCTATGCCGGCGTGGAAGGCGCGATCTATTACTACTACGGCTTCCCGAAGAACAAGATGAACGACTGGCTGGTGGCCGAGCACCAGAAGCGCTTCAACCAGCCGCCCGACTTCTTCACCGCCGGCGGCTTTGCCGCGGCGAGCGCGGTCCTCGAGGCCATCAAGAAGGCGGGGGGCACCGACACGGAGAAGCTGATCGCCGCCATGGAAGGCCTGTCGTTCGACACGCCCAAGGGCACCATGACCTTCCGCAAGGAAGACCACCAGGCGCTCCAGGCGATGTATCACTTCCGGATCAAGAAGGAGCAGAAGAACGAGTGGGACCTGCTGGAGCTCGTGCGCGAGATTCCGGCGAAGGACATCCCGCTACCGATCCGCAACAAGCGCTGACGAGGGGTCCGGAGCGCCGGCGGCATCCGTCGCTCCGGTCATCGCGATGGAACACCCGGTCCTCGAGACGCGCGGCCTGACGATCCGCTTCGGCGGCCATGTCGCCGTGAACGGCGTGAGCTGCGCTTTTCGCCCCGGCACGCTCACCGCCATCGTCGGACCGAACGGCGCAGGAAAGACGACGTACTTCAACCTCATCTCCGGGCAGCTGCCGGCGAGCGAGGGGCAGGTGCTCCTTTTCGGCGAGGATCTTACGCGCGCGAGCGCGCCCGTGCGCACCAGGAAGGGCATGGGCCGCGCGTTCCAGCTCACGAACCTCTTCCCGAGCCTCACGGTCCTGGAGAATGTGCGCCTCGCGGTCCAGGCACGCGCCGGCCTGGGATTGAACCTCGTATCGCTCTGGAGCGACCACGTGGAGCTCCTCGAGCACGCGGAGAATTTTCTCGAGCGCGTGGCGCTCACCCAGCGGCGGGACACGCCTGCCTCGGAGCTCTCGCACGGCGACCAGCGCAAGCTGGAGGTCGCGATCCTCCTCGCGCTCGAGCCGGAGGTTTTCATGTTCGACGAGCCCACCGCCGGGATGAGCGTCGACGAGGTGCCGGTCATCCTGCGGCTCATCGAGGAGATCAAGGCGCAGAAGGACAAGACGATCCTCCTCGTCGAGCACAAGATGGACGTCGTGCGCTCGCTCGCCGATCGCATCATCGTGCTGCACCAGGGCGAGCTCGTTGCGGACGGCGCCCCGGCGGAGGTCATCGCCTCGCCGGTAGTGCAGGAGGCTTACCTCGGAGTCACGCGCAATGGCTGAGCCGCTCCTCGCCCTCGCCGGCGTGCAGACGCATATCGGCCGCTACCACATCCTCCAGGGCGTGGACTTCGCCGTGCCGAACGGGGAGCTCACGATGCTGCTCGGCCGCAATGGCGCCGGCAAGACGACAACGTTGCGCACGATCATGGGGCTGTGGCGCGCCTCGCAAGGCAGCATCCGGTTCGAGGGCGCCGACGTTTCTGCGCTCTCCACGCCTGCGATCGCCGACCTGGGCATCGCCTACGTGCCGGAGTCCATGGCGATCTTTGCCGGCCTCACCGTCGAGGAGAACCTCATCCTCGCGGCGCGCAGCGGCCCGCTCGACTCGGCGCGCCTGGACTGGATCTTCGGATTCTTCGGCGCGCTGAAGAAATTCTGGCACCTGCCGGCCGGGCTTCTCTCCGGCGGCCAGAAGCAGATGCTCGCCGTCGCGCGGGCGATCGTCGAGCCGCGCAAGCTCATCCTGATCGACGAGCCGACCAAGGGCCTCGCGCCCTCGATCATCAACAACCTCATCGCGGCACTCGCCGAGCTCAAGAAGACAGCCACGACCGTCCTCATGGTGGAGCAGAATTTCCATGCCGCGCGCTCCCTCGGAGACTCGGTCGCCGTGATGGACGGCGGGCGCATCGTGCACGCCGGACGCATGGCCGATCTCGCGGCCGACGCCGCGCTGCAGAGCCGGCTGCTCGGGCTTTCGTTGGACGCTCATCAATGAGCAGCGCGCGCTTCGACTTCATCCCGCTCGTCCTCCTCGCGGCCATCGCCCTCGGCGCGCTCGCGCTCATCGGCAGCCCGGCGACCTGGGTCACGCTCACCGTGGCGGGCCTGGCGATGGGACTGCTCATCTTTATCATGTCCTCCGGGCTGACGCTTGTCTTCGGCCTGATGGATGTCATGAACTTCGCGCACGGGCTCTTCATCGCAGTCGGCGCCTACGTCGCGGCCTCCCTCGTGCGGCTCTTTCCCGCGCAGGCAGGCTCCGAGAGCTTCGCCGCCAATCTGGTCGCGCTCGCTCCTGCGCTCCTCGCCGCCATGGCCGCGGCGGGGCTGCTCGGGCTCTTCTTCGAGCGCGTGATCATCCGGCCGGTGTACGGCCAGCACCTAAAGCAGATCCTGATCACCACCGGCGGCATGATCGTCGCCGAGCAGCTCATCCACGTGATCTGGGGCCCGGACCTGATCACGCTCGAGCGGCCGGGATCGCTTCGCGGCGCGATCCTCTTCGGCGACGTCGCGCTCGAGAAGTACCGTCTCGCCGCCGTGCTGCTCGGGCTGGCGGTCTTCGTCGGACTCGCCGTGGTGCTGAACCGGACCAAGATCGGGCTCCTCATCCGCGCCGGGGTGGAGAACGGCGAGATGGTGGAAGCCATGGGCTACCGCATCCGGCGCCTTTTCATCGCGGTGTTCGTGGCCGGATCGGCGCTCGCCGGCCTCGGCGGCGCGCTGTGGGGCATGTACCAGGAAGCGGTCACCGTGGCGATCGGCGCCCAGATGATCGTGCTCATCTTCATCGTCATCATCATCGGCGGCCTGGGCTCGGTGACCGGCTGCTTCGTGGGCGCGCTTGCCGTGGGCCTCCTCGCCAACTACGTGAGCTACCTCTCACCGAAAGTCGCGCTCGGGTCGAACATCCTGCTCATGGTGATCGTGCTCCTCTGGCGGCCGCGCGGGCTCTACCCGGCGGGGGGCCGATGATCGCTCGAGTGCTCTCCGGCGACTTGCCGCGCAGCCGCGCGCTTTCGGCGGCGCTCGTCGTCATCTTCGCCAGCCTCGCCGTGGCCCCCTTCGTCTTCCCTGGCACGCGCTCGCTGGATGTCGCCGCGCGCATCTGCGTCTTCATCCTCCTCGTGGCGAGCTACGACCTGCTCCTGGGCTACACCGGCATCGTGTCGTTCGCCCATACGATGTTCTTCGGCATCGGCGGCTACGGCATCGGCATCGCCGCCAGCCGCCTCGGCCCGAACTGGGGCGCGCTGGCGCTCGGCGTCGCGCTGGCGCTGCCCGCGGCGGCGATCATCGCGCTCGCCGTGGGCCTGCTGAGCCTGCGCGTGCGCGCCATTTTCTTCGCGATGATCACGCTCGCGGTGGCGTCGTTCTTCCAGATCCTGGCATCGCAGCTGTCGGACCTCACCGGCGGCGAGGATGGCCTGAACTTCAAGCTGCCGGCGCTGCTGTCGCCGGCGACGAGGTTCGCCGAGGCGCCGGTCCTCGGCGTCAGCGTCAACGGGCGCCTGCTCAGCTACTACCTCGTGTTCGCGGTGGTGCTCGCGCTGCTGCTGGCCCTGTTGCGCGTCGTGAACTCGCCGTTCGGGCGTGTGCTGCAGGCCATCCGCGAGAACGAGTTCCGCGCCGAGGCCCTCGGCTACCGCACCGTGATCTACCGCAGCGCGGCCAACGTGCTGGCGGCCATGGTCGCCGTGGTCGCCGGCGCGCTGTATGCGCTGTGGCTGCGCTACACGGGCCCCGAT
>JAFAGU010000081.1 GCA_019237595.1 Betaproteobacteria bacterium
TCGTGCTGCACTTCGCCCTTCCATCGGTAGACCGAGCGGCAAGGCGCGAGGATGTTCACGCACGCGGCGAGACGGCTCGCGATTACCTCGTCGGCGAGGCGCTCCGCGGCGGCGCGATCCGGAAGGTTCGTGAGGACCAATCGAGTAGAATCGTCGGCCTTTTTCACGGGCGTATTTTACCGGCATGCATCGCGTCACCCTCCAGCCGAGCGGTCTGCAATTCGAGGTCGAGGACGGCGAGACGGTGCTCGCGGCGGCGCTTCGCCAAGGGTACGTGCTGCCTTACGGCTGTCGCAACGGCGCCTGCGGCAGCTGCAAGGGAACCGTGCTCTCCGGCGAGCTCGACTACGGCGTGTACCAGAAGAAGGCGCTCCCCGACGAGGAACGCGCGCGCGGCAAGGCGCTCTTCTGCCAGGCCAAGCCGCTCGGCGACCTCACGATCGAAGCGCGCACCGTGGGTGCGGCGAAGGACATCGAGGTCAAGAAGCTGCCCTGCCGCGTGCAGAAGATGGAGCGCCTGGCCGACGACGTGATGGTCCTCTCGCTCAAGCTGCCGGCGAACGAGCGGCTGCAGTTCCTCGCGGGGCAGTACCTCGAGTTTCTCCTGAAGGACGGCTCGAGGCGAAGCTTCTCGATGGCGAACGCGCCGCACGACGACGAGCTTCTGCAGCTGCACGTGCGCCATGTCGCCGGCGGGCAGTTCACCGACCACGTCTTCGGCAAGATGAAGGAGCGCGACATCCTTCGCATGGAGGGGCCGCTCGGAACGTTCTTCCTGCGCGAGGACAGCGAAAAGCCGATCGTGCTCGTCGCCTCGGGCACGGGCTTCGCGCCGATCAAGGCCATCATCGAGCACGCATTCCACAAAGGCATCGCGCGGCCGATGACGCTCTACTGGGGCGGCCGACGGCCCAAAGACCTCTACATGGATGCGCTCGCCAATGGCTGGGCGGCCAGGCACGCGCCGCAGTTCAAGTACGTCCCGGTGATCTCCGAAGCGCTTCCGGAGGACGCGTGGCGCGGCCGCACGGGGTTCGTGCACCGCGCCGTCATGGAAGACTTCCCCGAACTCTCCGGATATCAGGTCTACGCCTGCGGCGTGCCGATCATGGTCGACAGCGCGAGGCGCGATTTCGTGCAGGTGTGCAAGCTGCCGGAGACCGAGTTCTACGCCGACAGCTTCACGACCCAGGCGGACCTCGCGGCGCCGGCTCAGCCGGCGGTCGTCGCCCCGGCCTCCTCGCCGAGGTAGGCCGCGCGCACCCGCGGATCGGCGAGAAGCGCCTCGGCCGCGCCCGAGAGCGCGATCGTGCCGGACTCCATCACATAGCCGCGGCTCGCGACCTTGAGCGCGAGCCGCGCGTTCTGCTCGATGAGGAAGATCGTCACTCCGCGGCGCGCCACCTCGGCCACCATCTCGAAGATCTTCTCCACCATCATCGGTGCGAGGCCCATCGAAGGCTCGTCCAGGATCAGGAGCCGCGGCTCCGCCATGAGCGCCCGCGCGAGAGCGAGCATCTGCTGCTCGCCTCCGGAGAGGGTTCCGGCAACTTGCCGGCGCCGTTCGTGCAGGCGAGGAAAGGAGTCGTACTGGGCTTCGAGGTTCCCGCGCCCGCGCGGATAGGCACCCATGAGCAGGTTCTCCTCGACGGTGAGCTGCGGAAAGATGCCGCGCCCCTCCGGGACCATGACGAGCCCCCTTTTCGGCAGCTCGTGGATGGGAAGCGTGGAGATGTCCTCGCCGGCGTAGGAAAGCGCCTGCTGCGAGGAAGGCACGAGCCGGCACAGCGCCTTCACCGTGGACGTCTTGCCCGCGCCGTTCGCGCCGATGAGGCAGACGAGCTCTCCGTCCTCCACTTCCAGGTCGATGCCCTTCACGGCGCGGATGCCGCCGTAGCGAACTTCCAGGCCGCGCGCCTCAAGCAGCATGGGCCTTCCCGAGGTAGGCCTCGATCACCTTCGGATTGCGCTGCACCTCGCGTGGCGTGCCTTCGGCGATCGCATGGCCGTAGTCGAGAACGAGCACGCGGTCGCAGACGTTCATCACGAGGCGCACGTCGTGCTCGATGAGCAGTACCGTGATGCCTTTCGAGCGAATCGACTCGATGAGGCGGCGCAGACCGGCCGACTCGGTCGCATTCATGCCGGCCGCGGGCTCGTCCAGCGCAAGAAGCCGCGGATCCGTGGCGAGCGCGCGCGCGATCTCGAGGCGCCGCTGGTCGCCGTAGGGCAGCGTGCCGGCGCGATCATTCGCCCGCTCCCGTAGGCCGACGAAGTCGAGCAGCTCTAGCGCGCGCGCTTCTATGGACGCCTCCTCACGCACGGTCGCGCTCGTGCGCAGGATCGCGCCCCACACGCCGGCATGCGAGCGAACGTGCCGGCCGATCATCACGTTCTCGAGCGCCGAGAGGTTGGAAAAGAGGCGGATGTTCTGGAACGTCCGCGCAATTCCTGCGGCTGCGAGCTCATGCGGTGCCAGGCCGCGAAGGTCGCGCCCCTCGAGCACGAAACGGCCCGCGTCGGTCGCATAGAGTCCGGTCAGCACGTTGAAGAGCGTAGTCTTGCCGGCGCCGTTGGGGCCGATGAGGCCGTAGATCGATCCCCGCTCGATCGTGAAGGAGATGTCCTCGAGCGCCTGGACGCCGCCGAAGCGCTTGCCGACGCCTTCAGAGGCGAGAAGCGCGCTCATGCGCTGCGCGCCGCGAGCTCGCGCTTGCGCACGGCCGAGGGCAGGAGGCCGGCGGGGCGGAAGAGCATGACGAGGATGAGCGCAAAGCCGAAGATGAGCATGCGGATCACCTCCGGGTCGATGAGCTGGCGTCCGAACACCATCCGCTGGGCCGGCTCGACCGTCCAGCGCAGCACTTCGGGCACGAAGGAAAGGAGAAGCGCGCCGACGATGACGCCCCAGATGTTCCCCATGCCGCCGAGGACGACCATCGACACCACCATGATCGACTCGACGAGGACGAAGCTCTCGGGCGATATGAACCCCTGGATGGCCGAGAACATGCCGCCGGCGATGCCGCCGAAGCTCGCGCCCATCGCGAAGGCGAGGAGCTTCAGACGCGCGGTGTTGATTCCGCTCGCGCGCGCCGCGAGCTCGTCTTCGCGGATCGCTTCCCATGCGCGGCCGATGCGCGAATTCTGCAGCCGGATGTTCACGAAGACGACCGCGAGCGCGACCAATAGCAGCAGGTAGTAATACTTCATCGGCCCGCTCACCTGCATCCCCGCGACGGTATCCGTCGTGGAGAAACGGATCGGGCCGAGGGAGAACGGATCGATCCGCGAGATTCCCTGCGGGCCGTTCGTGACGTTGACCGGGCGCGAGAGGTTGTTCAACACGATGCGGATGATCTCGCCGAAGCCAAGCGTCACGATCGCGAGGTAGTCGCCTCGAAGCTTCAAGGTCGGCGTCCCGAGCAGGATGCCGAAGAGCGCGGCGAGCGCCGCGCCGACGGGGAGGATGGCCCAGAACGGCAGGTGAATGTTGAAATGCGGGCTCGCGAGCAGCGCGTATACGTACGCACCCACGGCGTAGAACGCGATGTACCCGAGGTCGAGCAGGCCCGCGAAGCCGACGACGATGTTGAGGCCAAGCGCGAGGAGTATGTAGAGCATGGCGAAGTTGGCGATGCGCACCCAGGCCGTGCCGACATAGGAGAGCGCGAAGGGCAAGGCGAGGAGCGCCAGGGCGAGGAGCGCGAAACCGGCCCAGACCCTCGCCGGTACCTTCACGCCCGGTCTCCTACGCGCTCGCCGAGAAGCCCCGAGGGTCGGAAGACGAGCACGAGGATGAGCACGATGAACGCAAACACATCCTGGTACTCCGAGCCGGCCAGGATGAACTGGCCGCCGTTCGCGCAGCGCTCGCCGAGCGCCTCGCCGATCCAGGGATAGGCGCAGAGGTCGGTGAAATCGCCGATGTAGCCCGCCCCGAGCGCCTCCACGAGGCCGAGGAGCAGGCCGCCGAGCATCGCGCCCGGGACATTGCCGATTCCGCCGAGCACCGCGGCCGAGAAAGCCTTGAGGCCGAGGAGCGAGCCCATCGTGTACTGCGCCACGCCATAGTAGGTGCTGTAGAGCACGCCGGCGACGGCGGCGAGCGCGGCGCCGATCACGAACGTCGCGGCGATGACGCGATTCACGTCGATCCCCATGAGGGCTGCCACCTGCTGGTTCTGCGCGGTCGCGCGCATGGCGATTCCGAGCCTCGTGCGATACACGAGCATGGCGAGCCCGGCCATCATCGCGACGCAAACGGCGATGATGCCGAGCTGCACGTTCGTGATCGTCGCGCCGAAGAGCGCGTAGTTCTTCGTGGCGACGATCTGGGGATACGCAAGGACGTTGCGCGTCCAGACGAGGAGCGCAAGGTGCTGCAGGACGATCGAGACGCCGATCGCCGTGATGAGCGGCGCGAGGCGCGGGGCTCGCCGCAACGGGCGATACGCGAGCCGCTCCATTGCATAGCCGACCGCGATGCAGGCCGGAATGGCGCAGAGCGTCGCGATAAAAAGGACGGCGATCGGCGGCAGCCCGCTTCCGGCAAGTGCGCCGATGACGCTGAACGCCACCATGGCGCCGATCATCACCACCTCGCCGTGGGCGAAGTTGATGAGCTGGATGATGCCGTAGACCATCGTATATCCGAGCGCGACGATGGCGTACACGCTTCCCGCAGTCAGGCCGTTCACCAGCTGCTGCAGGAAGGTGTCCATGCGGCGTGAAAGCCTAGCAGAAACGAAAACGGCACCTCGCGGTGCCGTTCCCGGGACAGCCCTGGCTCGGGCGGACTACTTCTTCGGTTCCTCTTTCTTCGGCTCGTCCTTCTTCGCCTCGGGAGCCGGCGCGGCAGGCGCCGCGGTCGCCGGCGCTGCCGGCGCGGCCGCCTTGACGAAGTCGTCGTAGGCGGTCGTCTTGCCGCTCTTCACGATCGCGAGCGGCGTGATCTTGCCGTCCTTCATCGTGAAGATGGTCATCTCCGCGTCCTTGCGATCGCCCTTGTCGTCGAACTCGATCTTGCCCGTTGCGCCCTGGTAGCTGATCTTCTGGAGCTCCGGCAGGTATTTGGCCGGATCGGCGGAGTTCGCCTTCTTCATCGCCGCGATGAGGAGGTTCGCCCCGTCGTAGGTGAACGGCGAATAGAGGATCGGGTCGGTGTTGAACTTCTTCTTGTACGCGTCGAGGAACTTCTTGTCCGCCGCCTGCGGGGGGATGCCCGCCTGCGAGCAAAGCAGCCCCTCGGCCGCCGGCCCGGCGAGCTTGCTCATCTCGTCGGTGCAGGCGCCGTCGCCGAAGGCGAAAACCGCCTTGAGGCCGAGCTCGCGCCCCTGCTTGAGGAGCGGTCCGCCGGTCTGGTCCATGCCGCCGTAGAAGACCGCGTCGGGCTTGCGGCCGCGGAGCTTCGTGAGGATCGCTTTCCAGTCGGTGGTGCTGTCGGTGCCCTTTTCGCGCGGAAGCACCTTGACGTTTGCGGCCTTGAGCGTCTTCTCGACTTCGTTGGCGATACCGGCTCCGTACGCCGTTGCGTCGTCGACGATCGCGACGACTTTGGGTTTCGTGTTGGCCGCGAGGTAGCTCGCGATCGCGGGGCCTTGCTGGTCGTCGCGCCCCACGGTGCGGAAGGTGACCTTGAAGCCGCGCTCCGTGACCTCGGGGTTCGTCGCCGAGCCCGTGATCATCGGGATGCCGGCCTGGTTGTAGATCACCGAGGCCGGGATCGTCACGCCGGAGTTCAGGTGGCCGACGATGCCGTTCACTTTGGCGTCGACGAGCTTCTGCGCGACCGTCGTGCCGACCTTCGGGTCGCCCTGGTCGTCTTCCGACACGAGCACGAACTTCGCGTCCTTGCCGTCGATCTTGATGCCGGAAGCGTTCGCCTCGTCGAGCGCGAGGCGCACGCCGTTCTCGTTGTCCTTGCCGAGATGCGGCGTCTTGACCGTCAGGGGTGCCACGCTCGCGATCTTGATCTCGATCGTCGGAGCGGGCGCGGGCGCAGCCGGTGCCTCGGCTTTTGCCTGGGCCTTCGGCGCGGGTTTCTCTTCGCCGCAGCCGGCAAGCGCAAGCGCCGCCGCTGCAAGCGTCCATGCAGCCTTGTGATTGTTCACGGGTCCTCCGCAGGGTAGCAAGCCGGGGCGCTATATTAACCTGCGCCCAACCCGCTCCGTCACCCCCTCGGGCGCGGATGCGCCTCCGGGTTAGCCTGCGCCGATTACTTGAGCGACAGGATCCAGTGCACGAGCGACTTGACGTCCGCGTCCGGCACCGTGGCGTTCGGAGGCATGGGGACCTGGCCCCAGACGCCCACGCCGCCCTTCTTCACCTTCTCCACGAGCTTCGCCTCGGCGGTCTTGTCGCCGCGGTACTTGTTCGCAACGTCCTTGTACGCCGGACCTACAACTTTCTTGTCGACGGAGTGGCAGGCAAAGCAGTTGTACTTTTTCGCGAGCTCTTCCTGGGCTGAAGCAGGCAGGGCGGCGATGGCAGCCGCGGCGCCGAAGGCGAGGACGATTGCGGGGGTTTTCATGCGGTCTCCTAGGGGTGCGGCGATTTTACTCGATTGGCACCGGGGCCCCCGAGCAACGCGCAAGGCGCCGGCGGGTTGACGCTGGCATCATTGCCCCGTGAGCCCAGCCGACCCGCGCGCCGGCGAGGTGCTGGCTTTCTGGTTCCAGGGCTCCGGCCGCGACCGGCGCTGGTTCCAGAAGGACGACGCCTTCGATCAGCAGATCCGAACTCGATTCCTCGACGCCTACGACGCAGCCGCCAAGGGTGCCCTGGAGACGTGGAAAGCCGATGCTCGCGCGTGCCTCGCCCTGGTCATCGTCCTCGACCAGTTCCCACGCAACATGTTTCGGGGCACGGCGCGCGCATTTGCCGCCGATGGGCTGGCGCTGGAGGCGGCGAAGGCGGTCGTTGGGTGCGGCTACGATCTCGGCTTTTCACCGGTCGAACGCATGTTCGCGTACCTCCCCTTCGAGCATGCCGAATCCCTCGCCGAGCAGGAGCGCGCCTGCGAGCTCACCAAGCCGCTGGAGGCCTTTCCGGAAACCGACGATGCATACCGCTACGCGCTCGCACATCGCGCCATCATCGCGCGCTTCGGCCGATTTCCCCACCGCAACGCAGTCCTCGGGCGCGCGAGCACCGCGGAAGAGGCGGAGTTCCTGCGCGGTCCCGGCTCGAGCTTCTAGCGCTGCTCGGCGATGATCGGTGTGCCGGGCCGCACGGCGAGCGCGCGGTTGACCGAGATGAGCGGCATCACCGCGGCAAGCTGCGAGGATTTCGGCTCGCCCAGGCGCAAGGCGACCGCGTCTCCAACCGATGCGCTCATGCCGGACGGGAGGACGACGAGTTGACGCTTGCGCTCGGCCAGGACCTCGGCATCGAGCTCGACGTCCAGCCAGCGCGTGCCGCGCGCCCCGCGGGCCATCGAAAGCTCGACGAGCACGCCTCGCGCAGCTTCAACGTAGATGCCGCGGACGCGCCCCGTCGCCTCCTGTGCGTTCGCCGCGGAGGCGAACATCGATGCCGCGAGAAGAAAAAGAGCAATCTTCCTCATGCGCGCAGACTTTGCGCCGCGCATGTGATGCGCGCAGCCTCGCCCCCGGCGCGCGGAGCAGCCTCTTCGGAGCGTCGTCAGCCCGCGTCAGTCACCGCGCCTTCCGAGGCGGTGGACACGAGCCTCGTGTACTTGCCGAGGAGCCCTGTCGTATAGCGCGCCTTGGGCTGCTTCCATTTCTTGCGCCGCGCTGCCAGCTCCTTCGCGGGCACGTTGAGCTGGATCAGCCGCTTCTTCGCGTCGATGGTGATGGAATCGCCCTCCTTCACGAGCGCAATGGTCCCGCCGACATAGGCCTCCGGAGCTACGTGGCCGACGACCATGCCCCAGGTACCGCCGGAAAACCGGCCGTCGGTGAGCAGACCCACCGACTCGCCCAGCCCCTGGCCGATGAGCGCTGACGTAGGCGCGAGC
>JAFAGU010000083.1 GCA_019237595.1 Betaproteobacteria bacterium
AGCCGGCCACCGGCGCGGGCGTGGCGGAGGTCGAGGTCGGCGTGAGGCTGGGCGTGGTGCTCGTCGAGGAGCTGCTCGAGGAGCTGCTGCTGGTGGAGCCGGAGCTCGTCGTGCCGGAATTACGGATCGCCACGGGGATCGTGCTCACCGTGCGCTCGCCCAGACTGCTATAGGCTTCGACCCAGAGACTGTAGTTCCCGTCGGGAAGCGCGTGCGTGTCGAACGCGCAGTTCCACGGCGCGGAATAGTCGTTCTGGATCTGCATCTGGTTGATCCAGAAGATCACGCGCTGCATGCCCACGCTGGAAGTCGCGTTCACGGAGCAGGTCGATCCGCTGATCGTGCCGCTCAGCGTCGCGCCGGAGAGCGGCGCGTTCCAGGAGACTTGCGGCGCTTCCGCGCGGGCGACGAACGGCGCGCCGGCGCAGAAGGCGAGCGCGACGCACGCGCTGGTCTTGCGCACGTTGCTGGGGAACAAACGCGATGGCGATTGCATGGGTGCGGCTCCTTCCCTTGGCCTTTAGTGGGAACTGCTAATGCCGCCCCTTAACGCACGACGCATGCCAAGCGGCCCGCTCGTTGAAAATCAGGCGCTTACGGGAATGCACGTAGGACGAAACGCGACAAACCTGTAGTGGGCGAACGACGGCCCCTCGTCGCGCGCCCGTCAACCGACTGATTCGATTGGCTAAAGCCTGTCGCCCTACGCCGACTTCGGCTCCATCGGTCCTATCTCCGGGCATTCCTTCGGGTCCGGCGCGTTGTCGGGCGCATACCGACACGCGTGTAGTAGAGCCTTGACAGAGAAAAAGAAAATTCCTCGCATGGCGCTCGCGAGGGTGGCCAATGCCGCGCTCGCTGCCTATACTTTTCGCCCTCAGGGACAGCGATCCGACGCGAGACCAATATCAAACGGGACCGATCCACATGCGAATCCTGATTGCAGATGACCACCCCATCGTCCGCCACGGGCTTAAGCAGATGCTCGCGAGCGACCCGGCCGCGACCGTCGTGGGCGAAGCGACGAACGGCGACGAAGCGCTCGAGCTCGCCCGCAAGGTCGAGTGGGACATGGCGATCTTCGACTTCACCATGCCCGGGAGGAGCGGCCTCGACCTCCTCGGCGACATCAAGCGCGAATTCCCGGGCAAGCCCGTCCTCATCCTCTCGATGCATTCGGAGGACGTGCACGGATCTCGCGTGTTGCGCGCAGGAGGGTCCGGATACATCACCAAGGACTCGGCGCCGCAGGAGCTTGCGACCGCCGTGCGCAAGGTCGCGAACGGCGGCAAGTACGTCTCCGCGTCGCTCGCCGAGATCCTTGCTTCGGAATGCTCGAGCGATCCGCAGAAGGCGCTGCACGAAAAGCTCTCCGACCGCGAGTACCGCGTCATGTGGCTCCTCGCCACCGGCAAGCAGATCAGCGAGATCGCGAAGGAGATGGGCCTCTCGCCCTCGACCGTGAGCACCTACCGCACGCGCATCCTGCGCAAGCTCAGCCTCACCAGCAACGCGGCGCTGGTGCACTACGCGGTGCGACACCAGCTCGTCGGATGAAGCCGGACGGGTGGCGAAGATGACGGAACTGGCCTCCGCCCAGCGGGCCATCCTCGCCGCGACCCCGTCCCTCGACCAGGGCGAGGCGCCGGCGCGCGCCAAGATCCTCGTCGTCGACGACGAGCCCAAGAGCCTCTACGCGCTGCAGGAGCTCCTCGGCGCGCTCGGCCAGGAGCTGCTCGTCGCGCAATCGGGCGAGGAAGCGCTCAAGCTCGCGCTCAAGCACGACTTCGCGGTGATCCTGCTCGATGTGCGCATGCCCGGCATGGACGGCTTCGAGACCGCGCGCATGATCCGCGGCCGCGAGCGCTCGAGCCAGACGCCGATCATCTTCCTCACCGCGCACGCGGACGAGATGAACTCGATGTTCCGCGGCTATGCGGTGGGCGCGGTGGACTACCTCACGAAGCCGGTGGTTCCGGAGGTGCTCAAGTCGAAGGTCTCCATCTTCGTCGAGCTGCACATGAAGAG
>JAFAGU010000364.1 GCA_019237595.1 Betaproteobacteria bacterium
GGCGCTCAGCGTGAGGGGGCGGGACTACGAATGGCAGAAATCGACCGGGGCGCGGCTTTCGAACTTCAAGAACGAGCTGCGCGGGTGCGGGCCGTTCCTGCACGACGACCCACGCGACCGGCCGGCCGCCGTCTTCGGGGGAAGAACGACGCTGCACCTCAATAAGGACAATCCAAGCTATCTCCTCCTACCGGTGATTCCATGAAGCTCTACGGATTCTGGCGCTCGCTCGCCACCTATCGCGTCAAGGTCGCGCTCGCCCTGAAGGGCATCCGGGTCGACGAAGTATCGATCGACCTCCTTAAGGGCAAGCAGCACGAGCAGGACTACCTCAAGGTCAATCCGCAGGCGGTCGTCCCGGCGCTCGTGCTCGACGAAGGCGGCCCGCCGCTCTTCCAGTCGATGGCCATCCTCGAATATCTGGAGGAGACGAAGCCGCAGCCGCCGCTCCTGCCGAAAGACCCGCGCGGCCGCGCGCGGGTGAGGGGGCTCGCGCTGATCGGCGTCGCCGACGGCCACCCGCTTGTCGTGCCACGGATTCGAAGTTTTCTCGAAAAAGAATTTCAACTGAGCGAAGAAAAGCGCAATCAGTGGCTCGCCCATTGGACGCTCAAGTCGCTTGAGGCGATGGAAAGCCACCTGAAGAACGAGAAGGAAACCGGCCGCTACGCCCACGGCGACACCGTGACGCTCGCCGACATCTGCCTCGCCGGCCAGTGCGTCGCCGCGACCGCCTACTTCAAGGCCGACGTCGCCGGCGTCCCGACGGTAATGAGGATCTACAACGAGTGCATGAAGCTCGACGCGTTCAAGGACGCGCATCCCATGCACCAGCCCGGCGCCCAGGCGCACTAGCCATGAACGTGGATATCGTCGATCGCAGCACGCTCATCAGGGGACTGTTCAAGGAATTGGTCCTGGAAAAGCGCAAAACCGCCGTCGTCACCATCGACATGCATCGAGGGCACCTCGACATGGACGTGGCGACGATGCCGACCAAGCCCGACGATGCCAAGAGAGTCATTGGCAATGCGCAGGCGGCATTGGAGTTTTGCCGGCAGAGAAAAATCCCGGTGATCCACGTCGTGCTCGTCAACCGGAAGATCCCGGGCCTGGGCAGCGAGGCGATGGTGCATCCCTTCTGGAAGGCGATGCACGCGGCGCAGGGCGAGCTCGACCGCCTGACGCCGGGCCGCAAGAGCACCGTGAAGGAGCACAACCTCGAGGGCTCCAAAGGGACCGAGATCATCCCGGAGCTTTACCGGCAAGGCGATTACGTCATCGACAACAAGAAGCGCCTCGACTGTTTCTACGGCACGGACCTGAAGACGCTGTTGGGTGTCTTGGGTATCGAGAATGTCGTGTTGATGGGCATCAACACCAATACCTGCGTGCTCAACACCGCCTTCACGGCGTTCAACTTCGACTATCGCGTCGTGGTGCTCTCGGACTGCGTCGCGAGCATGTACGGCGACGATCTCCACGTGCTCGGCCTGCAGAACGTTGCGCGCTGCCTGGGCTGGGTGCTCACGAACGAGCAGTTCTTCGCAAAATTAGAGGAGGAGGCACAACATGCGCTTCACGCGTAGGAGGTTTGTCCAGGCCGTCGGCTTGTCTTTGACGGGACTTCCTTTTCACTCAAGCGCGCAAGCCAGCCCGATCCGGCTGGGATTGATGACTGTGAAAACCGGGCCGCTTGCGTCGGGCGGGATCGACATGGAGCGCGCGCTCAACCAGTACCTCAAGGAGCGGAACGGCACGATGGCCGGTCGAAAGATCGAGCTTTCGGTCGGCGACAGCGCCGGCGTGCCCGCGCAGGCCCGCACGAGGCTCCAGGACCTCGTCGAGCGCGAGAAGATCCAGATCATGATCGGGCCGCTCGCCACCGGCGAGGCGCTGGCGGTGGACGACTACATCCGTCAGCAGCAGCTCCTCACGCTTTCGGTCGCGGCGGCGGAGGACATGACGCAGCGAAACCCGAACCCGTGGTTCACGCGCGGCACGTCCACCTCGTCGCAGTGCGCTCATCCGCTTGCGGACTACTGCTACAAGACGCTCGGCATGCGCCGCATGGTGGTGATCGCCGACGACATCCCCTACGGCCACGAGATGTGCGCGGGCTTCCAGCGCGTGTTCGAGGAGCTCGGCGGCAAGATCGTCCAGAAGACCTTCCCGCCGCTCACGGTGCCGGACTACGGCTCTTACCTCGCGCAGCTCAACACCAAGGCGGATGGCATCTTCCTCGGCTTCGCCGGCTCGAACGGCTTCCGGTACCTGCGCCAGTTCAACGAGTACGGGCTGCGCGGCAAGGTGACGCCGGTGGGCGGCATGACGGCGCTCGACGAGGCGGTGCTCCGCAACATGGGCGACGAAGCGCTCGGCATCGTCACCTCCTGCTGGTATTCCGCGGAGCTCGACAACCCGATCAACCGCAAGTTCGCCGCCGAGTTCCGCAAGGAGTGGAAGTACGACCCGGGCTTCTATGCCGCCGCGACGTACACGGAAGCGGCGGTGCTCGAGGCGACGCTGAATGCGATCGGCGGCCGCATCGAGGACAAGCAGGCCTTCATGAAGGCCGTGCGCAGCATCAAGGTGGACACGTGCCGCGGTCCGGTGCGCTTCGACTCCTACGGCAACGTGGTCGGGAATGTCTACATCCGCAAGGTGGAGCGGAAGGACGGCCGGCTCGTCAACAGCGTGATCCACACCTACCCGGACGTGAGCCAGTTCTGGACCTACAAGCCCGAGGAGTTCCTCAAGAACCCGGTGTATTCGCGCGACTTCCCGCCGGCGAAGAACCTCGAGCAGTAGGCGCCGGCGCGCGATGCAGTTCTGGGCGATCCAGACGCTGAACAGCCTCGCGCTGGGAGGGCTGCTCTTCCTCCTCAGCGCGGGGTTCTCGCTCATCTTCGGCCTCATGCGGATCGCCAACCTGACGCATGGCGCGCTCTTCATGGTCGGCGCCTACCTCGGCGCGACGCTCCTTCGCTGGGTGCCGAACCTGTGGATCGTTGCCCTCCTGAGCGGCCTGATCGTCGCGGCCTTCGGGTTCCTGCTGGAGAAGTTCATCCTCGAGAAGCTGAAGGGCAACGTCTTCAGCCAGGTGCTCGTCACGCTCGGCTTCGCCTACATCATCGCCGACTTCTGCCTCGTTACCTGGGGCGGGGACCCGATCCCGATCCCCACGCCGCCGTCGCTGCAGCAGCCGCTGCGCGTCGCCGGGCTCGCGTTTCCCGCATTCCGGCTCGCGGTGGTCGGCATCGCCGTGCTTGCGGCGATCGTGCTCTACCTCTTCATCGAGCGCACGCGCATCGGCGCGATGATCCGCGCCGGCGTCGACGACATGGAGATGGCGCGCGCGGTCGGCATCCCGGTGCGGCGCCTCTTCAGCATCGTCTTCTGCCTCGGAGCAGGGCTCGCCGGTGCCGGCGGCGTGATCGGCGGCCCGATCATGTCGGCGTACCCGGGGCTCGATGCCGACATGCTGCCGCTCGCGCTCATCGTCGTGATCCTGGGCGGCGTCGGAAGCCTCGTCGGCGCTTTCGTCGGCAGCTTCATCACGGCCTTCGTCTACACCTTCGGCGTGGCGCTCTTCCCGCAGCTCGCCTACGTGATCCTCTTCCTGCCGATGATCTTCGTCATCGCCTTCCGGCCGCGGGGACTGTTCGGAAAGTTCGCGGCGTGACGCGCAAGGCGGGGATCGCGGTGCTGGTTGCGCTGCTCGCCGCGTTTCCTTTTGCGGCAGGCGAGTTCTACGTGAACCTCGCGAGCCAGGTCTTCATCTTTGCGATCTTCGCCGCAAGCATCAACCTGCTCCTCGGCTACGGCGGCCTGCCGTCGCTCGGCCACGCGTCCTACCTCGGCGTGGCGGCGTACGCCTCGGCGCTGCTCACGCTGAAGGCGGGGCTCGCGAACTGGGCGGCGGCGCCGCTCGCGCTTATCGGCACGACGCTCATGGCGTGCTTCTTCGGCCTCATCGCGCTGCGCGCGACGGGCCTCGGCTTCCTCATGCTCACGCTCGCGCTCTCGCAGGTACTCTGGGGGACGGCGTACCGCTGGATCGCGCTCACCGAAGGCGACAACGGCCTGCGCGGCATCAACCGCCCGGCGCCCTTCGGCGTGAGCCTCGACGACGCCTCGCATTTCTACTACTTCGCGCTCGCGGTCACGCTTCTCGCTCTCTGGCTCATGGCGCGCTTCGTTGCCTCGCCCTTCGGCGCCGCCTTGCGGGGTACTCGGGACCAGCCGCGCCGCATGGCCGCGCTCGGGCACGACGTGTGGATGGTGCGCTGGCTGACCTTCGTCTATGCCGGCTTTTGGGGCGCCGTGTCCGGCCTCCTCTTCGTCTACTACCACAAGTACATCCACCCGATTTCGCTCTCGCTTGCGAACTCGGCGGAGGGTCTCCTCGCGGTGATCGCCGGCGGCTCGGGCACGCTTGCCGGGCCGGTGGTCGGCGCGGCGATCGTGATGATCCTCAAGAATTACGTCTCCGCCTACGTCGAGCGCTGGAACATGCTGCTCGGCTTCGTGTTCGTCGCGATCGTCGTGTTCATGCCCGAAGGCGTCGTCCCGGGATTGAAGAGGCTATGGCAGCGCTCCAGATCACGCGCCTGAAGAAAGCCTTCGGCGGCCTGCCTGCCATCAGCGACGTATCGCTCGAAGTGGAGGAGGGCGAGCGGCGGCTCATCATCGGGCCGAACGGCGCCGGCAAGACCACGCTCTTCAACCTCGTCACCGGCGACCTCCGTCCGGACGCGGGCCAGATCCGCTTCAACGGGCGCAGCATCGAGAAGCTTCGCCCGGACCAGCGCGCGCACCTCGGCCTCGCCCGCACCTACCAGATCATCACGCTTTTCCCGAAAGACACGGTCGCGGGGAACGTCGTGCTCTCCCTCCTCGGGTTGTCGCGCGAGCGCTGGAATACCTTCGACTCTCTCGAGAAGCAAACGCGTTTCGCCGAGCGGGTCCACGCGGTCCTCGAACGGGTCGACCTCGCGGCTTTCGCGCAACGCCCGGTCTCCGCGCTCGCCTACGGCGAGAAACGCCGGCTCGAGATCGCGATGGCGCTCGCCCAGTCGCCTCGCTTGCTGCTCCTGGACGAGCCGCTCGCCGGGCTTTCGCGCGAGGAACGCGGCGGCGTCCGCAAGCTCATTGCCGCGATCCCGCGCGAGGTGACGGTGGTCATGATCGAGCACGACATGGACACGGCGCTCGACCTCGCCGACCGCATCAGCGTCCTGCACTACGGCAAGGTCCTCGCCGAGGGCACGCGCGCCCAGGTCGTCGCCGACCCGAAGACGCGCGAGGTCTACCTTGGCTACTGAGCTCGCGCTTTCGGTAGAAGGAATCGACGCGCTCTATGGCGAGAGCCATGTGCTGCACGCGGTGAGCCTGTCGCTCCGGCCGGGGACGGTCCTCGCGCTTCTGGGCAGGAACGGTGCCGGCAAGACGACGTGCATGAGCACGATCATCGGCTTCCTTCGCCCGCGCGCCGGCACGATCCGCGTCTTCGGCGAGAAGATCTCGGGCCTCCTGCCCGAGGCGATCGCGCGCCGCGGCGTGGGGCTCGTGCCGCAAGGCCGGCGCGTCTTCCCGACGCTCACCGTCGAGGAGAACCTCAAGGTCGCCGCGCGGCCGGCGCCTGGGGGGTGGACCCTCGAGAAGGTGTACGCGCTCTTTTCGCGCCTGCAGGAAAGGCGCGCGCAGCACGCCGGCTCTCTCTCCGGCGGCGAGCAGCAGATGCTCGCGATCGCGCGCGCCCTGATGGGCAACCCGCGCGTCCTGCTGCTCGACGAGCCCTCCGAAGGACTCGCGCCGATCATCGTCGCCGAAGTCGCGCGCACGATCGCGCGCCTGAAGGCCGAAGGGCAGTCCATCGTGCTGGTCGAGCAGAACGTGAAGCTCGCGCTCAAGCTCGCCGACGACGCCGTCATCCTCAACACCGGGCGCATCGCCTTCGCCGGAGAGGCGGAAGCGCTGCGCCGCGACGAAACCCTCATTACCCAACAACTCGGAGTTCACTAGCCATGATGTACTCGTGCGCGCCCGGAAGCAGCCATTCAAGCCCTCCTTCCGTGGTCAGGCGGAAAGGCAGATCCCTGCGAGTCGACATCCACTGCCATTACCTCAATCCGCAGGCGGCGGAGAAGGCGGCGCCGCACAACCCGGCGCAGTACGAAATGCAGATCAAGTTCGCCAACGCATTCACGCGCGAGACGAACCTGAAGCAGATGCGCGATCGGGCGCCGCGCCTTTCCGACATCGCGCTACGCCTGAAGGAGATGGACAAGGCCGGAATCGACATCCAGGCCGTGTCGCCGGCGCCGCCGCAGATGTACCACTGGGCCGAGCCCGGGCTGGGGCAGGAGCTCGCGCGCATGGTGAACGAGCGCCTCGCGGAAATTGTCGCGCAGCATCCCGACCGCTTCGTGGCCCTGGGGTCCGTGCCGCTCCAGGACGCGAGCCTCGCCGTTTCCGAACTGACGTTCCTCATGAAGAACCTGGGCTTCCGGGGCGTGGAGATCGGCGGAAGCGTCAACGGCAAGAACCTGACCGATCCTTCATTAGGGCTGGAAAAGTTCTTTGCCAAGTGCGAGGAGCTCGGCGCGCTCGTCTTCATCCACCCGGGCGGCTACTCGAACGCCGAGCGCCTGACCGAGCACTACTTCAACAACGTGATCGGCAACCCGCTCGAGACCACGGTGGCGGTGAGCTACCTCATCTTCGATGGCGTGATGGACCGGCATCCGAAGCTGAAGGTCGTGCTTCCGCACGGCGGCGGCTACCTCGCCCACTATTGGGCGCGCATGGACCACGGCTGGCG
>JAFAGU010000211.1 GCA_019237595.1 Betaproteobacteria bacterium
TCCTGGAATTGCGTCGTGAAGCCGACGATGCGCAGGCGGCTCGCGCCCGAGGCCCACTGAACCCCCGCCTCCTGGGTTCGCGAGCGCTCGGGCCGGAGCGTGGGATTACCGCCGAAGGGCGAGAAGAGGTCGACGAAGGTCGGCGCGCGGAACGCGGTGCTGGTGCTCGCGGTCAGGCGCCAGGCTTGCGTGAGGTCGAAGCCATAGCCGAGGAAATACGTGTTGGCGGTGCCGAAATCCGAGTAGTGCTCGGTGCGCGCGTTGGCCTGCAGCGAATGCTCGCCGAGCCTTCCGAGATAGCCTACGCGAGCGATACCGACGTTCCTCGCCTGCTGCGTCGCGGTGAGGCCGGAGTTCGCCAGCGTCTGGCGCAGATCCTCGACGCCGAGCGATACGGCGTGCTCCGGCGCAAGCCGCCAGTCGTTATTCCACGCGATCTGCCGGTTGCGCGTGTTGGAGGAATTATTGAAGCGGCCATTGAGCGTGTCGGTCCGGAAATCGGTTCCTTCGGAAGCCGACAGGCGGCTCTTCCACGCCTCGAACGGCTTCGCTTCCCAGAAGAGCTGCGTGGCGGCGAGGGCCTGGCCCGAGCGGTTCACGTCCGTCGGCGCGCCAAAGGCGCTGTCGTAGCTCAGGTTTCCGCGCGTGCGGTAGAGGTTTCCGCCCACCTGGTTGCCCCCGGAAAGCGCATAGGACGCGGAGGCGGAAACGCTTTCATTGCGGTAGCCGTTGTTGTCGGGATTCGCGTTCGGTGCCCGCACCGGATCGATGTTCGAGAATCCCTGGGTGTTGAACCGGGAGGCCGTGATGTTGAACCGTGCGTCGCCGGTCTGCCCGCCGTACCCAGCCTGCTCGCGCGAGGTGCCGCGGGAGCCGAACAGGATCTCGCCGCTCGGCGCGGGCGGGCCTTCGCCGTGCTTGGTGAAGATCTGCACCACGCCGCCCATGGCGCCCGAGCCGTAGAGGCTGGAGACGTTGCCGCGCACGATCTCGATGCGGTCGATCTCGTCCAGCATGATGTGCTGGATCGCGGTCGTGCCGAAGGCGGCGTCCTCCATGCGCACGCCGTCGATGAGCACAAGCGTCTGCGCCCCGCGTCCGCCGCGCATGAAGAGGCTCGTCACGGTGCCGATGCCCCCGCTCTGGCTCACCTCGATACCCGCCTCGCGGCGAAGGAGCGAGGCGAGGTCGGGTACCTGAGAATCGCGGATGTCCTGCTGCGTGATCACCGTCGTGTGCGGGATCGCGTCGCGCAGCTTCTGCTCCATGCGCGATGCGGTGACGACGATCGCGTCGTCCTGCGCCGCGCCCTGCCCGAATGAAGACGAAAAGACCCCGAGTGCGGCGAGCGCACCGATGCATGTCCTGCCGAACATGGCACTCCCTTCCCCGGCAGCGTCCCCGCATGCCGGAAACCGTTTTTGGGTAGCGCGCCTCGCGGCGCGCTGGCCTGTCGGCCGGTATCCGGGCTGGCGCGACTGCGCCGCATCGCCTTCCCGTGGTCCTTCCACAGTGGCGTGTGATGCGGCCTGGCGCGCTTACCGTTGCGGGGGCAGCACAGGTTGTCGATGCCGAAGCATCGATCCCTGTTTCCCGTTGAACCCGCCGCGCGGAAAGCTCGGCGGGCACCGACAAGGCGCGACAAGACTACCAGAGCGCCCACGGGCGGCTCAGGAATCACATGCAGAACCGGGGCTTATTTCTTGACGCTACTCGAATTTTGCAACATAGTGCTCGCCTGTGAGAGGGGAGCATCCGGGGGCTCGCGTCTAGTGGAAGCGGAATTCAGCTCGCTCGAAGCGAAGGTGCAGCAGTTCGTCGCGCTGTGCGAGCGGCTTCGCGCCGAAAACAGCGACCTGCGCCGCGAGCTCGCTGCCGCGCGCACCGAAGCAAAACGGCTGCACGAGAAGATGGACGGCGCGAAGGCGCGCCTCGAGGGTCTTCTCTCGCGCCTCCCGGGTTGATGGCCGACACCCCCGCGAAGACCGTGGAAGTGAACCTGCTCGGCAGGAGCTACCGCGTCGCCTGCGCCGACGGCGAGCGCGAGGCGCTGATGCAGGCGGTCGCCTACCTCGACGGGAAGATGAACGAGATCCGCAAGTCCGGAAAGGTGATGGGCGCCGAGCGCATCGCCGTCATGGCGGCGCTCAACGTGGCGCATGAATTGCTGAGCATCAAGCTTGGCTCGGGCTTCGACGTCGGCCTCGCCAAGCGGCGCATGGCGGAGATCGAATCGCGCCTCGACGCGGCGATTGCAAAGCAGGAGAAGTTGTTTTAAAAAAGAGCCGTCTCCTGCTGTGCGCGATTGGGCTCGATTTTTCCGAACCGATAGCTTCCCCAGGTTGCCGAGTTTCGCGTCACCGTTGTGATCGTCCCCGGGCGCCGTCTCTACGGCGGCCGAGCCGGACGAACCTGAAGTGACGGTTAGGCGACCACCCTGTTAAGCCAGGGTTCGGGAGCAGGGCCCGCCGCCACGAGCGGGAGACGCTTCCCCTGCAATTACAATCCGGTCATGCAGTACTGGCTCATGAAGAGCGAACCGGATGAGTGCTCCATCGACGACGTCCTGAAGGCGCCCGGACGCAAGACGCCCTGGAGCGGCGTGCGCAATTACCAGGCGCGAAACTTCATGAAGGACCGGATGAGCATTGGGGACGGCGTGCTCTTCTATCACTCGAGCTGCCCGGAACCGGGCATTGCGGGGCTTGCCGAGGTGGCCTCGGAGGCCTATCCGGACAAGAGCCAGTTCGACCGCAAGAGCGAGTACTACGACGCGAAGTCCGATCCGGCGAATCCCCGCTGGTACAACGTCGACGTGCGCGCGGTCAGGAAAACGCGCCTGGTGCCGCTCGAAGAGCTTCGCCGCCACGACGCTCTCAAGAAAATGGTGACGCTTCGGCCGGGAAACCGGCTCTCCATCACGCCGGTGACGCCGGCGGAGTGGCGGTTCATCACCGAAAAGCTCATGTGAGGAACGACACCCTCCTGCGCGCGCTCCTGCGCGAGCCCACCGAATACACACCTGTCTGGCTCATGCGCCAGGCCGGACGCTATCTCCCCGAATACAACGCCACGCGCGCGAAGGCCGGCAGTTTCCTGGCGCTCGCGAAGAACCCGACCCTTGCCGCGGAGGTGACGCTGCAGCCGCTCGAACGGTTCGCACTGGATGCGGCCATCGTCTTCTCGGACATCCTCACCGTTCCGGATGCCATGGGCCTCGGCCTGGGCTTCACCGAAGGCGAGGGGCCGAAGTTCGAGCGGCCGCTTCGCGAAGAACGCGAGATCCGCAAGCTGGCTCCGCCGGACTTGCGCAAGCTCGAGTACGTGTTCGGCGCGATTCGCGAGTCCCGCAGCGGCCTCGGCGGACGCGTCCCGCTCATCGGATTCTCCGGCAGCCCTTTCACGCTCGCCTGCTACATGGTGGAGGGGACTGGAAGCGACGATTGGCGCACGGTGAAGGCGATGCGTCACTCCCGGCCGGACCTACTGCATGCCATCCTGAAAGTGAACGCTCGCGCCGTGACCGATTACCTCAACGCCCAAATCGAGGCCGGGGCGCAGGCGGTCATGGTCTTCGACACCTGGGGCGGTGCGCTCGCCTTCGATGACTACGAGCCCTTCTCGCTCGCGTACTCGCGTGAAGTGCTCAAGGCCCTCAAGAAGGAGCACGAAGGCCGGCGAGTGCCCAGCGTGCTCTTTACGAAAGGCGGGAATCCCTGGCTCGGCGCGATCGCCGCCAGCGGCGCCGATGCGATCGGGCTCGATTGGACGAGCGATCCTCGCGAAGCGCGGCGGATCGCAGCTGGCCGCGTCGCACTGCAAGGGAATTTCGATCCGGCCGCCCTTTTTGCCCCAGCCGATGCGGTGCGCGCTGAAGCGCGGCGCGTGCTCGATCGCTTCGGCCCCGCGCCGGGTCACGTCTTCAATCTCGGCCACGGCATCCTTCAGAAAACGCCGATCGATTCGGTTTCAGCGCTGGTAGACGAAGTACGCGCTTACAGTAGAAAGATGCGGTCGGCGCCGGCTCCGGCGGCTTGACTTATGGGCATGTCTCCCTTGACGCCAAGTATCAGAGAAACAAGCCAGCCAATAAGCGCCCGAGCCTACTAGATATAGGGGGCCGTGCCGGGGGTGTGCCCAACTTGTTGGGGGGCGAGCCCTTGGCGAAAAATTGCGGGTCGTGTAAAAAGCAGAAGGCCCGCCGAAGCGGGCCCTCTGTGGTGGTCATAGTTCA
>JAFAGU010000038.1 GCA_019237595.1 Betaproteobacteria bacterium
GTGACCACCATCGCGTTGAAGACGCGCGATTCCGCTTCCGACGGCATCCGGTTCGTGATCAGGAAGAAGGCAAAATCGCCCAGGTCCACCTTGCCGAGGATTTCTCCGGCGAGATCCTTGCCCCGCACGACGATGCGATCGGACGTGGACCAGGCGATGTCGGAGCGGATCGGCTTGCGCTTTGCCATGGCGATCAATCGACCTTGATGTTGGACGCGCGCGCGAGGCGCGTCCATTTCTCGACTTCGGAGCGGATGTGCGTGGCGAATTGTTCCGGCGTGGAAGGCGCCGCGTCCAGCCCCTGGCTCGCAAAGCGCTCGCGCACGTCGGGCTGCGAAACCGCCTTCGCGACCGCTTCGGAGAGGCGCCGGATCGGCTCGGCGGGCGTGCCCGCCGGGACGGCGACGCCTTGCCAGCCGCTCGCATCGACGCCGGGATAGCCGGCCTCGGCGAAGGTCGGCACCTCGGGCAGCGTGGAGAGCCGTTTGGTCCCGGTCACGGCGATCGCCCTGAGCTTGCCCGCCTTCACATGGGTCATCGTGACCGGCGGCGCATCGATGAGAAGCTGCACCTGGCCGCCGAGGAGGTCGGTGACCGCCGGCGCGCTGCCCTTATAGGGAACCACGAGCATGTCGAGGCCGGCCTGCGTCTTCAGGAGCTCGGTCGCGAAATGCAGCAGCGAGCCGCTTCCCGCCACGCCGGCAGCCACCTTTCCTGGATTCGCCTTTACATAGGCGACGAATTCCGCCAGGGAGGCGGCCGGGACCGAGGGATGGATCGCCGCGAGCACGGCGTTCGTGGACGTGAGCCCGACGGCGGCGAAGTCCTTCACCGGGTCGGACGGCAGCTTGGGATAGACCGCCGGGTAGATGCCGAGCGTGCCCGTGTTGCCCAGGAAGATCGTGTAGCCGTCGGCGGGCTGCTTGGATGCGTATTCCGCGCCGACGATGCCGCCGGCGCCGCCGCGGTTCTCGATCACCACCGGCTGGCCGAGCGAGTCCTGGAGCTTGGGCTGGATCGTGCGCGCCACGAAGTCGAGGTTTCCGCCGGGCGGGAAGGGCACGATGAAGCGGATCGGCCGGTTGGGATAGCCCTGCGCCCGCGCCGGAAGGCTGCAGGCCAGAAGAAGAAGGAGCGCGATCAGGCTGCGCATGACCGGAGCCTTTTCATGCCGCAACGGGCTGCTCGTCGAGCAGCGGCTCGAATTTCGCATCGTCGAGCGCCGCGTAGGGGTCGCGGGTCTCGAGCTTGTGCGTCCGGACGAGCTCGGAGAGCAGCTTGCGGCGGGGAAGCTGCTCGCCTTCCTGCTTCAGGATCGCCGCGGCGACCGCGTAATAGAGGTTCGTCGCAGCCTGGCGCGCGTGCGCGTCACTCGCCGTTTGTGCAAAGGCACTTGCTTTTCTTACTTCAGCATCATTCTGCAGAAGAACGTCGAGAGAACCTTCCTTCCGGATTGCCCGCAAGACATCCAGCGCGACGATGTTGGACGTGCCTTCCCAGATCGAGCCGAGGTGCGCATCGCGCAGGAGGCGCGCGTCGGGCCATTCCTCGATGTAGCCGCAGCCGCCGCGGACCTCCATCGCGTCGCCGGTCGCCTTGCGCGCGTCGCGGCAGGCGCGGAACTTGAGGAGCGGAGTCAGGAGACGGACGCGACGGCGGGCTTCGTCGTTGCCGTTGTCTGCTTCTTCCAGGTTTTTACTTGCATAAAAAAGTACCGAACGAGCGCATTCGGCACTCAGCATGATCTTGAGCAGCTGGCGCTTCATGAGCGGCAGCTCGACGAGGCGCTTGCCGAAGGCGATGCGGTTCCGCGCGACGAAGAGCGCCTCGGTGAGCGCTCGGCGCATGAGCCCCGCGGCGCGCATCCCATTCGAGAGGCGCGACAGGTTGATCATGTCGGCCATCTGGACGAATCCGCGCGCCGGATCGCCGACGAGGTAGGCGAGGGCGCCTTCCAGGCGGATCTCGCCGCTCGCCATGCCGCGCGTGCCGAGCTTTTCTTTGAGACGGATGATTCTGTAGCTGTTCCTTTTTCCCGAAATGTCCTTTGGCAGGAGAAAAAGAGAGAGACCCTTCGTTCCCGCGGCGGCACCGTCCGGTCTCGCGAGGACCAGGGCGAGGCCGGCGTCCGGGTTCGAGCAGAACCACTTGTCCCCGTAGAGCCGCCAGGCGTCGCCTTCCTTCACCGCGCGAGTCGCGGTCGCGCCGACGTCGGAGCCGGCGCCTTGCTCGGTCATGAACATCGCCCCCTGCGTGAGCTCGTCCATGTCCTGCGAGACGAGGCCGGGGAGGTGCTGCGCGACGAGCGCCGGGTCGCCGTGCTTCGAGAGCGTGCGCGCGAGGGCGTCGGTCATCGAAAGCGGGCAGCAGACGCCGAACTCGGCTTGCACGAAGAGGTAGCTCAGCGCGTACTTGGCCGCCGGCGGCATCGGCTTCGGCCAGCCGAGCACGCCCGGCCGATGCGACATCGCGGCGAGGCCGAACTCGGAGAACGCGACCTCCTCGAGGCGGCGGTACGCAGGATGCTTCTCGATGGCCTGCCGGTCCTCGCCGCCGCGGGTGCGGTAATGGAGGACGGGCGGATTCCGGTCGGCGGTCGCCGCGAGCTCGTCGAGCGCGCTTCCGGCGAGCGCCCCTAGCCTGCGAAGCCGGGGCCGGAGATGCGCGTAGAGGTCTCTTGGAAGGTAAATCGAAAGAAGGGAATCGAAATCGGGATCCGCTTCATACAGGTTCAACCCGCGGCTGTCGGGCACGGCGTTGGCGACGGGAAGGTTCTCGCTTCTCATTAGTCGACTCGCGCACCGGCCGCTCGCACGATGCGACCCCACTTCTCGTAGTCGGTGCGGATGACCTGCGCGAACTCGCCGGGCGTGCTCGTCCAGAGCTCGAACGACTGCGCGCTGATGCGCTGGCGGATTTCCGGGGAGCGCAGCGCCGTGACGAGCGCCTGGTTCAGCTTCGAGGTGACCTCCTTCGGAAGGCCGGCGGGCGCGACGATGCCGAACCACAGGTCGCTTCCCGCCTCGCTGTAGCCTTTGACGCCCGACTCCGCCATCGTCGGGATGTCGGGCGCGAAGGGCGAGCGCTTCGCGCTCGTGACCGCAAGCGCGCGCACCCGCCCGGCTCGCGCCTGCGGCAGCGCCGTGATGAGGATGTCGAACATGAACGTGAGGTTACCGGCCATCACGTCGCCGAGCGCCGGCGCGCTGCCCTTGTAGGGCACGTGCTCCATCGGCGCGCCTGTCACGTACTTCAGGACTTCGCCCGAGAGATGGTTCGACGAGCCGTTGCCCGCCGACCCGAAGGAGACCTTGCCCGGATTCGCCTTCGCATAGGCGACCAGCTCGCCCACGGTATTTGCGGGAACGGAGGGGTTGATCACGAGGACGTTCACGTAGCGCACGCCGAGCGTGAGCGGCGTGAAGTCCTCCAGCGCGTCGTAGGGAAGGCGCTTCCCGTAGAGGTGCGGGTTGATCGCATGCGTGCCGGTGGTCGCGAGCGCGACGGTGTAGCCGTCGGGCGGCGACTTGGCGAGGCGGTCGATGCCGATGGAGGCGCCGGCGCCTGCGATGTTCTCCACCACGACCGGCTGCCCGAGCACTTCGGACAGCTTCTGGGCCACGGGCCGCGAGAAGGAGTCGGTCGGCCCGCCGGGCGGGAAGGGGACGATCCACTTCAGCGGCCGGGATGGAAAGGGTTCCGCCGCCGCCACGAGCGGCAGCAGCGTGAGAAGGACGCTAAGCAGTCTTCTCACGTTGCAGCACCTCAGGGTTGACGAGGTTGAGCGGGCGCTCGCCCGAAAGCATGCGCAGCATCTCCGCCGCTGCGGCGACGCTCGCGCGTCCGCGCGCCGCTCGGGTTCCGCCGCCGACGTGCGGCGTGAGGATGACGTTGTCGAGCTTCAGCAGCGGATGGCCGGGCTCCAGCCGGTAGTGCTCGTAGACGTCGAGCATTGCGCCGCGGATCTTCCTCGCCGCGAGGGCCTGCACCAGGTCCACTTCCTTGATGACCGCGCCCCGGCCGACGTTGACGAGGAAAGCGCTCGGCTTCATGAGCGCAAGCGTCGTTTCGTTGATCAGGTGCTTCGTGTCCGCGGTGAGCGGGCAGGCGAGGATGACGAAATCGCTCTGCCGCAGCAGCTCCTCCAAAGAAGTGCCTCGTATGAACGACGGGAGGGAATTCATCCTTCGCTGGTGCCCAAGTACCGCCATCCCGAACCCGTCGCGGCAGATCTTCGCGACGCGCCGGCCGATCTCGCCCACGCCGACGATGCCGACGGTCATGTCCGCGAGCTCGTCTGCGATGAGGCCGCCTTTCCGGGCCTCGTCCCAGGGTTGGGTGCGGAGCGCCGAGGTGATCGAGACGATATTGCGCGCGAGCATGAGCAAGGCAAGCACGCAGTACTCGGCCACGGATTGCGCGTTGACTCCGGGCAGGTTGGACACCATGACGCCGCGCCGGCTCGCCGCCTCCAGCGGGACGAGATCCGTTCCGGTGCCGTGGATGGCGACCGCCTTCACGCGCGGAGCAGCGTCGAAGATGTCGTCGGGCAGCTTGCTGCGGATGATGATTCCGTCCGCTTCTCGCGCGAGCTGCCTGACCGTCGCCGGCGAGCTATCCGGGCTCTCCACCACCTGAAACTTTTCCTTGAGGATCGAAACACCTTCCGCCGCGATGGGATCCATGAGGAGGACCGTTTTCACACGGGGCCCCAGGAAAAGACGTCCTGCGAGCGATCGAGCGCGTAGAAGCCTGCCCGCAGGGCAGGTATGGCGT
>JAFAGU010000195.1 GCA_019237595.1 Betaproteobacteria bacterium
TACGAGGGCAGCGCGAAGATCTTTTCGCAAAGCGCGGCGTATTCCTTGGTGCGCGAGACCTCCGAGAGCAGCGCATCCCACCACTTCACCGCCTCGGGCGGCAGGTTTGCCGGACCGATCAGGCCATAGAAGACCTCCACCGAGAGCGGATAGCCTAGTTCCCTGAAGGTCGGCACCTCTTCGTGGGCCGGAATCTTGAGCGGTCCCGTTTCGACGAGAAGGCGAATCCGGCCTGCCTGCAGGAGCGGCCCGAAGTCCGTCGACGCAACGGCATCGACGTGTCCTCCGAGCAAGGCCGTATTTGCATCTGCGCCCGCCTTGAAGGGTACCCCGATGGTTTCCACGCCAATGTGACGGAAACCGGACTCCATCATGATCTCCGCGATGCCGCGCGCGCCAGAATTCCCCCAGCGAAGCTTCCCGGGATTGGCGCGGGCATAAGCGAGCAACTCCGCGTAGGACTTGAACCTGCTTTCCGCAGCCACATAGAGTGGAAGGGGCTGCGTGAACATCTTTCCCAGGTAGTCGAGGTCATGGAGCGGGTCGTAGTTCGCCTGCTGCACCTGTGGAATAACCCATAAGGAGCTGATGCTGCCGACGCCGAGCGTGTAGCCGTCCGGTGCCGACTTCGCAATGTGCGCGACCGCAACGGCCCCGGCGGCGCCGGGCCTGTTCTCGACCACGACGGTGGCATTGCGCGTCCTGCGCGCGTGCTCGGCGACGTGGCGCGCGAAGAGATCGGAGCTGCCTCCGGCGGAAAAGCCGACCACGATGGCGATCGGACGCGACGGGTAGTTTTCTCCGAACGCCGCCGATGCGCACGCCAATATGACGGACACGGCTCCAATAGCCTGAACGAGCGCACGCATGGCCAAACGCATTGCCTTATTGGGCAGCGGCTGGGATGGGCAGGATCGTCGCCGTCTTCCATCCTTGCGCCGTCTTCACGATCACCTGGTTCATCAGAAAGCGCGTCTGCTGCGCGGGCTGGTTCGCCGGTCCGATGGTGAAGAGGATCGGCATGAAAATCTGCGCGACGTCGTCTCGCAGCATAGTCACCTTTAGTTCACCTTCGCTGGGCTCGAGCTTCCAGTTGCCTTGGTAGAGCGCCTCGAAGCGCTTCAATGCGGCCTCCCGGCCCCACACCGGCGCTCCGCGCGTGATCCAGAGGAAGTTCGGCGAGTCGAGCAGGAGATCGCCCACCGTCTTGAGGTCATGGGCGTTTTGCGCCGCGACGAAGCTGCGAAGCTGCGCCCGCACCTCGTCTTCCGGCGAAGCGATCGCGCACGACGCGATACACACCGCCACAGAAAAGAGACCGATCCTTAACTTATCCATAGCTCCCCCAGAAGTCATGCGAGTGTTTCCTTTACCGCCAACATGAGCAACACGCCCCCGAGCGTTATCAGCCCGGTTCGAATCCAATGCGTCTTCAGAATCCTGGAAAGATAGGGACTTCGAGGACCCAGCCGATCCCGGCTCAAGGCCGCCTGCCATCGAGCCCAGAACAAGCCAGTAAGCAAGGCGGAAGCGATCTGGCAGAGCGCATTGACGTTCAGCGCCCACTGCGGCGCGCGTGCGGGGTGATACCAGACGAGGAAGAGCGATCCCGCAAGAGCCAGGGCAACAGGGAATAGCACCCAAAACGGCAGCTTTCTCCAATGCGCCGCCTGGACGACCGGAAAAAGATCCGGAGTGAGGAGGCGCCAGGAACGGAAGATATCCAGCTCGTGTGCCCAGATCGTTCCCACGTTGTACCACCCGAGCGCAGCGACGATCAGCAACAAGGATTCCTGAGTCATCCTTTGGCAGCCGGCGGCGGCCGGGCTACTTTACAGTGAAGAAGTAGTACTCGGCGGTATAAGGAACGCGGGCTTGCGTTCCGGCCTGCGAACAACCAGTCGCTGGCGCTACGCCTCCTGCGGTCGCTACGCGTTGGATGCTGGTGACTTTGCTGAACGAGCCGTCCGCGCCGACGGATTTCGCGGTGAGCAGCAACCAAGGAATGGCGCCGGGCGTTGGCGCGTCCGCGCGCTGCTTGACCGTGCCGAGGATCTTGCTGCCATCGTCGGATTCCCAATGCGGTCCGGCGTAGTGCCGGCCGACTCTCCTTCCGCTCGAGTCGAAGAGCTCGGCTTCGGGCGCCACGAACGCCCATTCGAGCGCCCCGCTCGCATCCTTCCGTGCGCGGCATTCGTAGATCTGGGCGCCCTTGGCGGAGACAATCTGCGCCAGCGCCTCGCCCGGGCTTGGCTTGAGATTGTCCGGTACCTGCAAGGTGGGCTGCGGCGCGCCGAAGTTTGCGCAACCGCCAGCCAGCAGGAAGATCAAAGCAATCCAAGATCCTGCGAGAGGTGCTTTTTCCATTTGTCCCCCTGAACCCGCGCAAAAGTGTACGCCGTTATCGGTCTGTCCACCCGAGGCTCTTCCTATAGAGTCCGCCGGCAATGCAACGGGAGCAAGCATGGCGGTGAAGATCACCGACGCCGGGGACCGGGTGATGATCAAGGGCGACTCCAGGGAGGAAGTGGAGTACGCGCTCGAGGCGCATATTCGCAAGGGGGCGAAGCGGATCACGCGCCCGACGGCGGTGGGGCTGCGCTGGCTCGCGGCGTGCACGGTGGTGCGGCCGCGCGCGGGAGATCGCGGGGCGCGCAGGCGAGGCTCGTGAGGCAGGTCGGCTAGCGAAGCTCGGCGCGGACGATGCGCGCGCCGGCGGTCATCGCGGAGAGCTTGGCGAACGCGAGCTCGCGAGGCAGGTACTTCATGCCGCAATCCGGGGCGACGACGAGGCGCTCGGGCGCCACGTGCTCGAGCGCGCCGCGGATGCGCTTCGCGACGAGCTCGGGCGTCTCGGCGTCCTTCGAGGCGAGGTCGAGCGCGCCGAAGAGGATGGTCTTTCCCGGCAACGATTTGAGCACCGAAGGATCGAGCTTCGGCTGCGCGGCCTCGATGGAAATCTGGTCGCAGCGACACTTCGCGAGCTCGGGCAGGAAGGAATAGCCGGACGGCTTGTCGGCGACGACATACGCGTACCCGAAGCACAGGTGCACGATCGTCGGCACGCGGATGCCCTCGAGCGCGCGGTCGATCGCCTCGATCGCGAACCTGCGGGCTTTCTCGGGCTGCGCCTGCATGTAGGGCTCGTCGAGCTGGAGGTAATCCGCCCCCGCGTTCTCCAGGTCGCGTAACTCCTCGTTCACTGCCTGCGCATATGCGAGCGCGAGCTTGCGCTCGTCGCCATAGTGCTCATCCACCGCGAGCTGCGTGAGCGTGAAGGGCCCGGGGACGGTGATCTTCACTGGCCCCTTGGCATTGGCCTTCAGGAATCTCAATGCTTCGACCTCGACCGCGCGCTCGCGGCGGATCGGCCCCACCACGCGCGGCACGCACGTCTTCTTGCCGACGCGGTTGAGCGTCGTCGCCGGGCGATCGAGATCGATGCCGGAAAGCGCGTTCGCGAAGTGGTTGAAGTAGCTCTCGCGCCGCATCTCGCCATCGGTGACGATGTCGATGCCCGCGCGCTCCTGGTCGGCGAGCGCGAGGCGAACGGCGTCGTCCTGCGCCTCGTGCAGCACCTCGCCCGCAAAGCGCCACACCTCGCGCATGCGCACGCGCGGCGGCGAGCTGCCGAGGAGCTTTTCCTTGTCGACGAGCCATCCCGGCTGCGGATAGCTCCCGACCAGCGTGGTCGGAAGAAGCCTCTTTGCCGAATTCACTTTGTGGTCATGAGGACGGGCGCGTGGTCGCTCGTGCCCACGTCCTTCAGCACCGGGCAGCTCGTCGCGCGAGCGGCAACCGAAGGAGACGCGAGGACGTAATCCAGGCGCCAGCCGATGTTCCGCTGGCGCATGTTCCGCCAGGGCGCCCACCAGCTGAACATGTCCTTGTTGTCCGGATCGAGCGAGCGCCCGACGTCGACCAGGTACTCGCCCAGCAGCGACGCGAAGAGCTCGCGCTCCTCGGGAAGCTGCCCGATCACCGGCCTTCGCTCCTTGGGATGCACGTCCAGCTCGGTGCGCGCGATGTTGATGTCGCCGCAGAGGACGATCTCGCGCCCTTCGCCGTGCAGGCGCTTCGTCCACTCGGCGAGCTTCTTCATGAAGGCGAGCTTCGCCGGGTAATCCTTGCCGCCGTTCGGCACGTAGACGGAAGCGACCACCAGGTTTCCGAGCTCCGCCTGGACGATGCGCGACTCCATGTCGAATTCCGGATGCGAGAACGGCGGGGCCGCGCCAAGCGCCTTGCTCACGTGGAGCGAGACGCCTGAATACGCGCGCAGGCCATGCCAATAGACGTGATAGTCGGCATGCGCGCACGGCGGCGGAATCTGGTCGACCTGCGCCTTCAGCTCCTGGAGGCACACGATGTCGGGACGGTCGCGCTCCAGCCACTCGCAGAACTGCGCCGCGCGAGCGCGGATGCCGTTCACGTTCCAGGTGGCGATCTTCACCGGCTGGCCTTCTCGCGCTCCGCGGACCAGAAGCCGCTCACGCTGCCGCTCGCCTCGCCGCTCATGCGCGCGCCCTGCACGCGGCCATCGTATTGGTCGAGCCCTGCGCGAAGGTGGATGCGCTCGCCGTGCACCCAACCCTCCACGTTGCGATCTCCGGAGCCTGCGTGCAACCGCCCCGTGAGCGCCTGGAAATCCTGCCTGAGCGTCAGCTCGTCCTTGCCAAGGCGCCACGCGCCCGCGACATCGGCAGGAACGTAGTAGAGATAGGCGGTGCACCACGCGCCGCAGTCCCCTGCCGTACCGACCTGCGCCTCGTCCCAGGCGGGGATGCGGTAGCCGTTGTTGACGATACGAGTGCCGGGCTTCAGCGTGCGGAACTGCGGCTTCAGCCTCTCGAGGTTCGCCGGCAGGAGGAAGAGCGCGAGCACCGTGGCGCGGGAGATATCGGCCTCGAACATGTCGCCCTGCACGAACGTGGCGAGTTCCGCCACGCCGGCATCGGCCGCGTTGCGGCGTGCCATGGCGACGAGCTCCGGCGTGTACTCCACGCCCACGGCACGCGCACCTCGTTTCGCCGCCGCGATCACCACGCGCCCGTCGCCGGAGCCGAGGTCGATCACGTAGTCGTCCTTCGTCACGGCGGCCATGTCGAGCATCCTCTCCACGAGCGACGGCGGCGTCGGAACCCAGATGACGTCCTTGCCCGGATGGCCAGGGAGCGGCTGCTGCTCGGCCGGCGCTGCGGGCGGGGTGAGTGGCGCCGGCGGCGCGGCCGGCCCGGCGCACGCCGCCACGAGGGCCGCAGACAGGATGGCGAGGACGCCGCGGAATCGCATCGCCCTATTGTCGTGCTTTTCGGCTCGCGCAAGTATGATGGTCTCGAAAGGAGCCGCCATGCCGCTGACCGGACTGAACCACTACCTCGTCGTGTCGAAGAACCTGGAGCGCTCGAGGAAGTTCTACGAGCAGGTGCTCGGCCTCGAGCTCGCCGACCGGCCCGACTTCGGCTTCCCCGGCTACTGGCTGAAGATCGGCGACGAGATCTGCGTCCACCTCGCCTCCCAGGAGCCGAACGAGATCCGGGATACCTATTTGCTGAAGAAGCATCCGAGCGGGACGACCGGCTCG
>JAFAGU010000207.1 GCA_019237595.1 Betaproteobacteria bacterium
GCACCGCGCCCTTCGGCTTGCCCGTCGTGCCGGAGGTATAGACGATGAGCGCGTCGTCTTCTTCCTGCCCCTGCGTCCGATCGGCCGGCGCGGCGGCCTCGGGCCATGAGAGCTCGCTCTTCCTGGCAGCGAAGTCTTCCGAGGCGAGTAGCAGGCGGGGCGAGCAATCGGCCAGCACTTCCTTCTGCTCGGCGGCGGTGAGCCGCCAATTGAGCGGCACGAGGATCGCGCCGCGTCGCGCGAGGGCGAAGAAGAGCACGAGCATCTCGGGGTCGTTGAAGCCGAGCCACGCGACGCGGTCGCCCCGGGCCACCGCCAGGCTCTCGGTTCTTTCGACTATGTGCTTCCAGAGGGACGCATAGGTGACCTGCGCGCCCTCGAAATGGAGCGCCAACTTGTCCGGCGTCCGGTTCGCCGCCCGTTCGATGAAGGCGGAGAGGTCCATGCGCTCGTGCTAGTCCGACTCGCCGGGCTCGTAGAGCGCTTCGCGCCCGATGCGGTCGAGGCAGAGCTCCGCCGTCCAGGGAAGCATGAGCGAGCCGCAGCGGGAATCCCGGTAGAGCCGCTCGAGCGGCAGGGACTTCAGCATCGACTGCCCGCCGCACGTGCGGATCGCAAGGCGGCAGAGGTCGTTGGCGTTCTCCATGATGGTGAACTGGCTCGCATAG
Organism: Betaproteobacteria bacterium; assembly: GCA_019237595.1. Lineage (GTDB taxonomy): Bacteria > Pseudomonadota > Gammaproteobacteria > Burkholderiales > SG8-39 > SCGC-AG-212-J23. The sequence goes on from JAFAGU010000207.1 coordinate 669, forward strand.
GCGCGCAGCCGCGCGTCCTTTGTCGGATCGACCCGGGCATCCTCCAGCATGCGCAGGAAGAGCGCGCGCGTTTGCTCGAGCTTGATCCACATCTCCGCCACGGCGACCTGCTTGGTGGGGTACATGCGCCGCCTGACCGCCACGCCCGGCAAGTCGCCGCGCAAATAGCGCACCGTGAATTCGTAGGCGGCGATGGCGATGCCCAGATAAGTGGGCGACAGCGTCGTGAACATGTGCGGCCAGCGGCTCGCCGCCTGGTAGTACACGCCCCTGGGCATCATCTGAGCGTCGTCGCCGACGAGGACATCCTTGAAGACGAGCGTGCGCGACACGGTGCCGCGCATGCCGAGCGGATCCCAGTCGCCGACGATCGACAGGCCCGGCGCGTCCGCCGGCACGGAGAGATAGAGCGTGTCGCGCATGGAGAGCTGCGGCTTCGCCTCGGTGCAGAGCACGCCATAGCAGCTCGCCGCGCCGGCGAGCGAGGCAAAGATCTTCTTGCCGTTGATGCGCCACCCGCCGTCGACCCGGGTCGCCGTGGTGCCAAAAGGCGCCTGGCCCGCGGCCGCCGCGCTGCCTTCGGAGAAAGGCTGCGCGTAGATGGCTCCGCCGGAGATGATCTTCTCGAAGTGCCGCGCCTTCCGCTTCTCGTGCTCCTCGCGCTGCTCCGCCGTCATGTCGAGGTCATCGGCGAGCAGGCCGGGCCAGAGCGTCGAGCAGGCGTGCATGTTGAACGTCAGCGCGGTCGCGCCGCAGTACTTCCCGAGCGTCGCGGAGACGAGAGAATAGGTCTTGAAGTCCGCGCCGAGGCCTCCGTTTTTCTCCGGAACGCAAAGGCCCAGGAAGCCGGCTGAGCGCAGCTCGGCGTAGTTCTCGTGCGGAAAGCTCGCCTCCCGGTCGTAGCGCGCGGCGCGCTCGGCGAAGCGCGGTCCAAGCGACTCGGCGAGCGCGATGAGCTCGCGCTGCTTCTCCGTGAGCGCGTAGCCCGACCCACAGACCGAGTAGCGCGGATCGCTCACAGCCCATTCTTCCTGAGGAAGACCTCGACCGCGACGTTGAACTCGCGCGGCTGGTCCATCGGCCCGAGGTGGCCGCAGCCTTCGAGGCGCACGAAGTCGGCGCCGGAAATTTCCTTCGCCATGCGCTCCATCACCGGCGGCGGCGCGGTCCGATCATCGCTCCCGCAGATGAGGAGCGTGGGAACCGAAATGTCTTTCAGCTCCCGCTTCCGGTCGAAGGTGGTCAGGAGCTCCACCGCCTTCCGGTAGGTCCCCGGCGCGATGCCGGACATGATCTTTTCGGCGTGCGCGAGGCCGGCGGGATCGGACTTGCTTCCCCGCATCTTCGGCATGAGCGATGCGGCGAGCTCGGCCATCGTCTTCCCTTCGTCGAGCGGGCCCAGGCGCGCCGCGACGAACTGGCGCACAAACTCAGCGCTCCCGCCGCCGAACGCCGGGCTCGTGAATCCGAGCACGAGCGCCTTCGCACACCCGGGATATCGGGCGAAGGTCTCCTGCGCCACCATGCCGCCCATGCTGTGGCCGAGGAGCACGATCGGCTCGCCCTGGAAAGTGTCGATGAGCCGCTTGAGCGCAGCGCTGACGTTCTCGAGCGTATAGGGCTCCACGATCGGCGTGTGCCCGTAACCCGGCTGGTCCCAGGCGTGCGCTGCATACCCGCGTTCGGCGAAGTAGGGGAGCTGAGCATCCCAGGCATGGTGGCCGCCGCCGAGCCCGTGGAGGAAAAGGAGGTGCGTCACGACGCGGCGAGCTGGCCGTCTCGCACGACCGCGCGCCCGTCGATCTCGATCGTGCAGCGGCGCAGCGGCAGGTCGAAGTGCCCGAGCGTATGGCGGCCGGCGACTTCGTTTGCGCCGGTGGAGTACAGGAAATTGCCCGCGAAGGCGCGCTGCTCCGTGCCGTTGAGGTCCCGCCGGTCGTAGAGCGCGGCGGCTTCCCATCGCGCCCGCCGGTTAAGGCCCCAGCCGACGTGCGAAACGGCGTACGCTTCGCGATCACCCCACGCAGCCATGTATTCCCGCATGAGCTCCGCGTCGGCGCCGTCTCCGTCGATGCGGGTCACGTAGTCGGATTCGATCGTCAGGCGCACCGGCGTCTCGAGGTAGCGCTTGAAGGTGAGATTGAGGTCCCCGGGCGCAAGCACGAGCGTTCCCCGCACTGCGCCCGCGCGCGGAAATGCAAGGCAGAGGCCTCCCGGCCAATGCGAGAGCGTGCCTGGCTTTGCCGTATAGCCTCAAACTCCGCCGACCCTGGCGCCTTCGAGCGCGATGTCGAGCTGCGTGCCGGCAGTGGAGGTGACCTTCAGCGCTTTTCCCTCGCGCAAGATGCGCATG
>JAFAGU010000208.1 GCA_019237595.1 Betaproteobacteria bacterium
CCACCGCGCCCGCCGCCGGCGCGTAGCCGGGGTAGGGCGCGTAGTCGCTCCGCGTCCATTCCCACACGTCGCCGAACGCCTGCGCGAGCGCGCCCTCGGGCGGCGCCTCGCGAAGCGCGAGCGGATGCAGCGCGCCGCTCTCCATGAAATTCCCTTCGATGGCGAGCCCGCCGACCGCCGTTTCCCATTCCGCTTCCGTGGGCAGGCGCGCGCCCTTCCAGCGCGCGAACGCGTCCGCCTCGTAGAAGCTCACGTGGCAGATCGGCGTGTTCGGATCGACCGGCGCCTCGCCGTGCAGCGTGAAGGTGAACCAGCGGCCGTCGCGCTCCTGCCAGTATTCCGGCGCCTGCCAGCCGTTGGCGCACACCGCGTCCCAGCCCGCGGAGAGCCAGAGCTCCGGCCGGCGGTAGCCGCCGTCCTCGATGAACGCGATGAAGTCGCCGTGCGTCGCAGGATGCGAGGCGATCTCGAACGCGTCGAGCCACGCCTTGTGGCGCGGCCTCTCGTTGTCGAAGGCGAACCCGGTGCCCTCCTCTCCAATTTCCACTATTCCCGCCGGAAAGCCGATCCACCGTGGCTTGCGCGCCTGGATCTCGGTGAGCGGCCATTGCGGGTGGTAGGCGGGCTTCTCGGGATTGCGCGAGAGGAGGTGCTTCACATCGGTGAGGACGAGCTCCTGGTGCTGCTGCTCGTGGTGCAGCCCGAGCTCGAGGATCTGCAGTCCGGCAGTAGAAGAGGTTTCCAACAAGTTCAAAACGTGCTCGTCGACGTAGGCGCGGTACTCGAGCACGCGCTCGAGCCCCGGCCGCGTGAGCATTCCGCGCTCGGGCCGCGGATGCTTCGGCCCCACCGCGTTGTAGTAGGAGTTGAAGAGCACGCGGAACGCCGGGTCGAAGGGCCGGTATCCCGGCGGGTGCGGCTCGAGCACGAAAGTCTCGAAGAACCACGTCGTGTGCGCGAGATGCCACTTCACCGGGCTCGCGTCCGGCATCGACTGCACCGTGCAGTCCTCCGCCGAGAGCGGCGCCGCGAGCGCCTCCGTCGCGCTGCGCACCGCCAGGTAGGCCCGCGCCCGCTCGTCGCGCGGCGCGCCGTTCAAGCTCGCTTGCAATTCCATGGCGCTCCTTCCGTGGAAAAGCAGCTCTTAGGGGCTGCGCTCGATTTCCAGACGATACGCCTTGCGGCCGCCGCGCGCCGTCTTTTCCTCCATCGGCGCCGTCGCGACGAGGGTTTTCGCCAGCTCGACCGCCCGCGCGGCGAGCATCTGCGCGCCGGTGCGCAGCTCCTCGCTGTGCATGACGTGCGCGACGTTGCGCTCCATGTCCTCGGCCGACCAGCCGCGCGAGTGCGCGATGTAGGGAAACTGCGGGAAGTGGAAGCCGAGCTCGGAGAAGAAGCAGAGCATCTCGCCTGCCACGCCCTGCACGTTGTCCTGCCCGCCGGTGATGATGAACGCCGCGACCTTGCGCCTGATGAGCACGTTGTCGCGGATCGTGATCTGGTTCTGGATGCAGTTCAGGCGCTCGGCCATCTTGAAGTAGAGCGCGCTCGCCACGCCCCAGCGGATCGGCGTCGAGACGAGCACGACGTCCGCCCAGTGCACGAGCGCCTCGTACACCTCCGTGAGCTCGTCCTGGTCGTCCATCTGCGTGATGGAGCAGGGCCACGTGCACGCATTCGCGCTTTTCGAGTAGTAGCCCTCGCAGTTGCGGAACTTGAGCGACGAGAGGCGAATCAGCTTGGTGTCGCATTTCAGCGCATCGCGCGCGTGCTCGAGCGCGACGCCGAGGAGCGCGTCGGAAGTCGAGTAGCGCGGGTTCGCTTCGTCCATGTTGGTGGTCGAGATGCCCGCGACCCGCATGCCGCCCGGCGCGCGCTCGATCTTCCTCGCGAGCGGATGCGGCGCATGCGGTTTTTTTGCTCTTTGGGTAACAGTATCCAGCCTGACTTCGAGCCGGCCATCCTTGACCCTCAATTCATAAGCCGGAACGCAGTCCTCCTCGAAGCCTGGCTCGCCCTTGCCGGTGCAGCGATGGAACTTCCAGTTATGCCACGGGCATACGACGTAGTCGCCGTCGAGGCGGCCCTTGCCGAGCGGGCCGCCGGCGTGGTTGCACGTGCCGGAGACGACGCCGAAGCGCCCGTCGCGATACGACACGGCGAGCTTCTGCTTGCCGAGGCTCGCTTCCGAGAGCTCCTGCTTCGCGAATTCGTCCGCGGCGCCGAGCTCCTGCCACTGCGCTTTCTCAGCCATGGAGCCACCGCCTTCCCTGGTCGACCGCCGCATCGATCACCGCGACGAGCGCCGCGCGCGGGTCGCGCTGCGCGAGGAGCTCGTCGGCGGTCGCGACCGCGCCGAAGAAATCCTTCGTGTGGCAGTGCCCGGCCGGGAGCGTCGGATGGACCGCGTCCGCGGGCGCAGGGTACACGCTCACGTACAGGTAAGGCTGCGCGTAGTAGTGGTCGCTCATCGAGATCCCGACGCCGATCGATTTCCCGCCGGGGTACGAGAGCAGCGTAGCGATGTCGAAGTGGTGCGGCCAGAGGTAGAGCGGGCTCGCGACCGCGGCGTGCTTCGCGCGCGCCTCCTCGAGCGCTTCGGCGCTCGCGGCGAACCAGCGCGCGAGCGCCGCAAGATTCGCTTTTTCGGCCGAGTCTTTTCTTGGAATGTCGTACGGCAGGCTCGTGCCGGAGGCCGGCTTCAATCCCGACTTGCGCAGCTCTTCGTCCAGCCACGCGTCCGCCGGCGCCGCGCGCCGTGCCGCATGGCCGCCGCGCAGGACGACGAGCTCGAGCTTCGCCACATCGAGCCCGACGACCACGCCGAGCGGCAGCGGCTGCGTGACGAGCATCGCCTCATGCGCGTCCCAGACGAGCGCGCTGTGGCTGTCGTCCGGCTTTGCGTCGAGGTTCGCCCGCGCCGCCTTCGTGAGCGCCTGCGCCGCCCAATGCGCCGCCTCGCGCGCCGCCACGAGCTTGCCCGGCGCCGGTTCCCGAAGCTTCGACCAGTCGTACGTCATGGAATCCCCCTTCGACCGCTTAGTCGTCGTTTGGCCAGTCCCCTGACAAGGGGACCGTGAGCGCGGCTCCGGTGGCGCGAGCGAGGGGTTTCGGCTACGCCGGCTGCTCCAGCGTCGGCCCCACATCCTCCGTCGTCGCGCGCCGCATGTCGCGCTCGTAGCGCTTGTCGTCGTACGGCCGCCCGCGGTGCATCGTGCAGCGGTTGTCCCAGATCACGAGGTCGTTCACGCGCCACTTGTGGCGGTAGACGAAGCGCGGCTGCGTCGCGTGCTCCATCAGCTCGCGCACGAGCATGAGCGCCTCCGGCCTCGGCCAGCCGCGAATCGCGCCGATGTGCGAGGCGAGGTACAACGACTTCCTCCCCGAGCCCGGATGCCGGCGGACGAGCCGCTGCGGCACCGGCGCGAAGGCCTTGCGGTCCTCCTCCGTCCAGTCCTCGAAGCCGAGCAGCGCCCGCGAGTAGAGGAGCGAATGCTCGCAGACGAGCGGCTCGACCAGCGCCTTCGTCGCCTCAGGCAGCTCGTCCCACGCCGCGTGCATGTCCGCGAACTCCGTCTCGCCGCCCGCGGGCGGGATCGAGCGCGCGTGCAGCATCGAGAACATCGCCGGCGTGCGCTTGAAGCTCGAGTCCGTGTGCCAGAGCTGGTTGCCGAGGTTGAACATCCGCCGCCGGTCGTCCGCCTTGAGGATCGACCCGTCCGTGTCCAGGTTCGAGATATCCACCATCTCGCGATGCTTCAGCCGCTGCTTTTCCAGCTCCACCTGCGCCGGCATCGGCTCGAGCTTTCCCAGCGACGCCGCGAAGCGCAGCTGCTCCTCGTCGTCGATCGCCTGTCCCGGCAGGACGAGCACGGCGTACCTGTTCATCGCCTCGTGGATCGCCGCACTAAGTTCGGGCGTAGGAGGCGTCCGAAGATCGACGCCTGTGGCTTCGGCGGCGAAGAGGGGGTGCAATGGTTTCAAATTGAGGTGCATGAGCCCTAAAGTATTACGCCGCCTTTGATCACGGCAAAGTGACGTGCGTTATTCGACAACGACGAAGGCGTCCCATAATGTCCATATGGAAGTGATTGTGGTGTTAGTGGCCGTCGGCGCTTTGATCTGGCTTTGTGTTCTATTGTTTGGAGGTCGGCGCGCTGAAAATCGTGAACGCT
>JAFAGU010000224.1 GCA_019237595.1 Betaproteobacteria bacterium
GGGGCCCCGGCCGGCATAGCCGATGACGTCGTTCACCTGCACCTCGCGGCACGCGCGCACGCAGCGCGTGCACTGGATGCACGCATCGAGGTTCACCGCGATGGCCGGGTGCGAAAGGTCCGCCTTCGGCTCTTCGCGTCGCTTGAACCGCGGCTTCCCGACCTCGAGCTTTTTCGCCCAACTCCTCAGCTTGTTGTTGAGCGTGTACTCCTCGTCGGGCAGGTCCGAGAGCAGGAGCTCGAGCACCATCTTCTGCGAGGTGAGCGCGCGCGGCGAATTCGTCGTCACCTCCATGCCCTGCGTCGGGAACCGGCAGCAGGAGGGCGCGAGGGCGCGCTCGCCCTTGATCTCCACCACGCAGGCGCGGCAGTTGCCGTCCGAGCGCTGGTTGCCGCCGTGGCAGAGGTGCGGGATCTCCACGCCGTGCTTCTTCGCGGTCTCGATGATCTTCTCGTCCGGCCGCCCGATCACCGTCTGGCCGTTCAGCTTGAACTCGATCGGCATCATGGCGAGCTGCTGGGTATTCACGCGCTCCATGCTCAGACCTCGTGCTCGAAATACCGCATCACGCTCAGGACCGGATTCGGCGCCGCCTGCCCGAGTCCGCAGATGGACGCGTCCATCATCGCCTGCGAGAGTTCCTTCAGGAGCGGCTGGTCCCACTTGCCTTCCATCACCTGCAGCGCCTTCGCCGTGCCGACGCGGCACGGCGTGCACTGCCCGCAGGACTCGTGCTTGAAGAAGGACATCAGGTTCTTCGCCGCGTCCCGCGCCTTGTTCTTGTTCGACAGGATCACGATCGCGGCGGAGCCGATGAAGCAGCCATGCGGCTGGAGCGTATCGAAGTCGAGCGGGATGTCGCCCTTGGACGCCGGCAGGATGCCGCCCGAAGCGCCGCCCGGAAGGTAGCCGTAGAACTCGTGGCCCTCCAGCATGCCGCCGCAGTATTCGTCGATCAGCTCCTTCACCGTGATCCCGGCCGGGGCAAGGTGCACGCCGGGCTTCTTCACCCGCCCGGACACCGAGAACGATCGCAGCCCCTTGCGGCCGTGCCGGCCGTGCGAGGCGAACCACTGGGGTCCCTTCTCGACGATCTCGCGCACCCAGTACACCGTTTCCATGTTGTGCTCGAGCGTGGGACGGCCGAAGAGCCCGACCTGGGCGACGTACGGCGGCCGCAGGCGCGGCATGCCCCGCTTGCCCTCGATCGACTCGATCATCGCCGACTCCTCGCCGCAGATATACGCTCCAGCGCCGCGGCGCAGATGGATTTTGGGAGTCTTCAGACCCAAGTTTTTCAATAGAGGGATTTCTCGTTCGAGAATCGCCCTGCAACCCGCGTATTCGTCCCTGAGATAAACATAAATCTCGGCAACGTCGACCGCCCAGGCGGCGATGAGCATGCCCTCGAGGAAGCGGTGCGGGTCGCGCTCGAGGTACCAGCGATCCTTGAACGTGCCGGGCTCGCCCTCGTCGATGTTCACCGCCATGAGGCGAGGCGCCGGCTCGGCGGCGACGATGCGCCACTTGCGCCCGGCCGGGAACCCCGCGCCGCCCAGGCCGCGCAGGCCCGAGTCTTCGATGATCTTGGTGATCTCGTCGCGGGTGCGCTTGCCCGAGTAGCAATCCGTTGCAAGTTTGTAGCCACCTTGCTTTTTGTAATTCTCGAAATCGATGTATTTCGTTTGCTCGCAGGTCGTGCGCTTTTCCTTGGCCGCTTTTTCCACTAAAGCAGCAGTGGCGTTGCCAATTGGGTTCTGCCCCACGACGACACAAGGCGCCGCTTCGCAACGGCCGACGCAGGGCGCCGGAATGACGCGCACGCCCTTGCCCAGGATGGAAGGCAGCTTTTCGAGGAGCGCAGAAGCGCCGGCGATGTCGCAGGCGATGGAGTCGCAGACGCGCACGGTCACCGACGGCGGAGCGGACTCGCCTTCCTTCACCACGTCGAAGTGGTGGTAGAACGTCGCGACCTCGTAGACCTCCGAATAGGCGAGGCGCATCTCCTTCGCGAGCGCCGCGAGGTGCGCGGCCGAAAGGTGGCCGTAGCGGTCCTGCAGGAGGTGCAGGTTCTCGATGAGGAGGTCCGCGCGGCGCGGCTCCGTGCCGGTGCGCGAGCGCG
>JAFAGU010000028.1 GCA_019237595.1 Betaproteobacteria bacterium
TGGAACGCGCTCAACTCCTTCTATGCGCACGACCTTCAACCCGAGGACCATGTCCTGACCGCGCTTCCCATGTTCCACGTCGGCGGGCTCAACATCCAGACGCTGCCTGCGCTCTTCATGGGCGCCACCGTGACCCTCCACAAGCGATTCGATCCCGGCCGCTGGCTGCAGGCGGTCGCGGAAACAAAGCCGACGCTGAGCCTCCTCGTTCCGGCCGCGATGGCGGCGGTGATTGCGCATCCGCAGTGGGCTTCGACCGACCTCTCGAGCCTGCGGCTCCTCAACAGCGGATCGATGATCGTGCCGGAGACGCTCATCCGGGCTTTTCACGAGCGTGGCGTCCCTGTCGGGCAGGTCTATGGTTCGACCGAAACTGCGCCCATCGCCATCGCGCTCAAGCGCGACGAGGCGACGGCCCGGGTCGGCTCGGCCGGAAAACCGGTTCCCCATTGCGAGGCGAAGCTCGCCGAAGGCGAGATCTGGCTTCGCGGGCCGGCGCTCATGCGCGGCTACTGGCATGCCGACGGGGCGAGGGGCGATGGCGTGGACGCCGACGGCTGGTTCCACAGCGGCGACCTCGGGCGCGTGGATGAGGACGGCTACTGGTGGATCGTCGGACGCTCAAAGGACGTGATCATCTCGGGCGGCGAGAACGTACATCCCGCGGAGCTCGAGAACGTGCTCGCAGGCTGTCCCGCCATCGCGGAAGCGGCGGTAGTCGGCGTGCCCGATGCCAAATGGGGCGAGGTGCCTTGTGCCGTGGTGGTCAGGCAAAAGGATTCCGCCATCGCCGAGGAAGACGTGCTCAAGCTCTTCGAGGACCGCCTGGCGCGCTACAAGCACCCGCGGCGGGTCGTATTCCTGGACGAGCTGCCGAAGAACGCCATGGGCAAGGTCCAGCGCCCGGCGCTCAGGACGCTCGTCTCCGGCTAGCGCCTCGCTCCCGCGCCGTGCGGCGGTAGCGCATGGGCGACATGCCGCTGAGCGCAATGAAGAACCGGGTGAAGTTGCTCTGCTCGGTGAATCCGGCCGCGTGCGCCGTGTCCCCGACGGTCATGCTCCGCCCCACGAGCAGCGCGAGCGAGCGCCAGAAGCACAGCGTTTCCTGGTAGTGACGGGGCGTCTCGCGCAGCGCGCCGACAAAGAGATCGTAGAACCGCGAGCGGGATAAGCCGGCGTCGCGTGCCACGGTCCCGGAATGGAGGTTGATGCGCGGGCGCGCGATCATGAGCGCGACGGCCCGGCGCACCTCCTCCCGCTCGTACGGGGACTTCAGCCACGCACGATCGCCGAACCGGCGCGCGCGCTTGCGCAAGATGAAATAGCGCGCGAGGTTGGAAGCCACGCGCGCGCGGCTTGCCGAGCGCATTGCGGTGCGGCGATCGATTGCGAGGCCCTCGGCGGCCCAGCGCGGCGCGCCGGGAGGAAGCCTGGCCGGAGGGCTCCGCCCGGCAGTCGAAGTGGCGCGTGGCATGGAAGCCGAGATGACGCCAGATCGAATTTACGCGGAGCTTAAGAGAGCCTTGCTTCTTCCTTGCGAAAGGACCCTCGTTCGCAGCCGCTATTCGACCCGCAGTTCCACAGCGCCCAGCTCGTCGATCTCCCACGAGATGAGGTCGCCTGCCCTCGCCTGCTTGGTGGTCACCAGGCTTCCGGTGATCACGATGTCGCCGCGCACCATGCCGCGCCCGCGCGCGGCGAGGTTGTCCGCCACCCACGCGAGCGCCGCGAGCGGATGCCCCATGGTATCGGCGCCGAGGCCCCGCCCTGCCAGGACTCCGTTGATGCGCGCGGATCCGCGCACTGCGGCGAGGTCCGTCTGGCGCCAGTCCGTGCGTGACTCTCCGAGGACGGTACCTTCGTTCCAGCAGTTGTCGGCGATGAGCTCGAGCGGATGCCTCGAGAGGGACGTGTAGTCCGCCCCGCGATCGTCCGCGAGCTCGATTGCGGGCATGACCGCGCCCACGGTGGCCGCCACGCGCTCGCGCCCGAAGGGCGCATCGATGGCCGGCAGGTCTTCCGCGAGCTCGACCGCGATCTCGAATTCCACGATGAGATTGACGTAGTCCGAGGCCTTCACAGCGCAAGGCGAGCGCCGCAGCGTGCTGTAGAGCATGGTCCCGGCCATTGGCTCACCCACGCCGACGAACTTCTGCATCGCAGGGGTGGAGAGCGCGATCTTGTAGCCCGAGACTGCGCCGAGGCGCTGCGCGCGCATCGCGACGAAGTCGTCCTGGACGAGGTACGCCTCCTCCGGGGTGCGCGGCACGAGCTCGCTCGGCAGGGCGCCGAAGCGCTCTCGGCGCTCGTGTGCCTCGAAGAGCGCCCGCGCCGCGGCGAGTGTCCGCGAGGCGCTCATCTCTTGCCCGGATGGCGGTGGCCGCAGCTCGGGCAAGTGCGCTTCGCTTCGCTGGCGTAGAAATCCTCGAAGAGCGGCGGCAGGTCGGACACGATGTCCTGCACGTTCACGCTCACGCGGTGCACGAGCGCATGGCAGGCGGGGCAGAACCACTCGAAGCCGTCGTCCACCTCCCGGGGCCGCACCTTCTCGACGACGAGCCCGACCGAGCCGGCAGCCCGCTGCGGCGAATGGCGCACGTGCCCCGGAAGGAGCAGGATCTCGCCCTCCCGGATCGGTACCTCGCGCGGGCCTCCGTCTTCCATGACGCGCAGCACGATGTCGCCCCGCAGCTGGTAGAAGAATTCCTCGTACGGGTCGTCATGGTAGTCCGTGCGCGCGTTCGGCCCGCCGACCACCATGACGATCAGGTCCTGCGAGCGCTCGAAGACCATCTTGTTGCCGACCGGCGGCTTGAGCAGATGCGCGTTCGCCTCGATCCAGCGCGTGAAGTTGAACGCGGCGATGCCCATCGCTATTTCATGGCCTCGAGGGCGAGGCGATGCGCATCGTTGGCCGCCGGGATTCCGCAGTAGAGCGCGACGAGGAGCAGCACCTCGCGGATCTCCTCGGGGGTGCATCCGTTCGCGATCGCGCCTTTCACGTGGACGGAGAACTCCGCCGGGCGGTTGAGCGCCGCCGTCATGGCGATCACGGCGAGGCTGCGCGAGCGGTTGTCGAGGCCCGGGCGGCTCCAGACATCGCCGTAGGCGTACGTATTGATGAGCTCCTGCAGCGGCTTGCCGAAGTCGCCGTGCGCGCCCATTCGCGCCGCGACCGCTTTCTCGCCGAAGATCTTCGTGCGCAGCTTCAGGCCGCGCTCGTAAAGCTCGCGCATGTCCATCGTCGCCTCCGGCGGCTATGATAAGCGCTATGCGCAGGGTCCTTCTCGCCGTTTCTCTGCTCGCGTGCCTGCCGGCCTGCCTCGTGGCAAGCGCCCGTGCATCGGCGCAGGGCTATCCGGCGCACGCGGTGCGCTTCCTCGTGCCCTTCCCCACCGGATCGCTTCCGGACCAGATCGCGCGCGTGCTCGCCCCGCAGCTGCAGGAGGCGCTCGGACAGCCGTTCGTGATCGAGAACAAGCCGGGCGCGATCGGGACCATCGGCACGGCCGAAGGCGCGCGCGCGGCGCCCGACGGCCACACCATCGTCATGACGACGAATTCGACCCTTGCCGCGGCGACGAGCCTCTATCGGAAGCTGCAATACGACCCGCAGCGCGATTTCGCCCCCATCATGCTGGTGGCGCGCACCTCGATGATCCTGCTCGTGCGCCCTGATTTTCCGGCGCAGTCGCTGCACGACTTCCTCGCGGTCGCGAAGAAGCGCAAGGGCGAGCTCGCGGGCGGATACGGCTCGGCGGGCGCGCAGGTGTCCATTGCGAAGCTGAAGGCCGGCGCCGGCTTTCAGGCAGTCGACGTCCCGTACAAGGGCGTCCCCCCGGCGGTCACCGACGTGCTCGGCGGGCAGATCGGCTACACGTTTGCCGACTTCGCCGTGGCGCTCGCGCAGATGAAGGGCGGCAAGCTGAAGGGCCTCGGCGTCACCTCCGCGCAGCGCACGCCGCTCGCGCCGGAGATCCCCGCGATCTCCGAGGAGATTCCCGGCTACGAGGTCGTGCTCTGGTATGGCCTCGTGGCCCCCGCCGGATCGCCCCGCGAGGCCCTGCAGAAGATCCACGACATCGTCGCCCAGAGCATGGCCAGGCCCGAATTCCGCTCGCGCATCGTGTCCTTCGGGGTGGATCCGTCGCCGCTCGGCCCGGAAGCCTTCGCCGAGTACATCCGCTCGGAGACGGCCAAGTGGGCTCGCGACATCAAGCAGGCCGGGATCGAGCCGGAATAGCGCCGCTTGGGCCCCTGCGTCGGCGTCCTTGGTCTCGGGCTCGTCGGCCGTGCTCTCGCCGAGCGGCTCGTCGCGGCGAGCTTCGAGGTCGAGGCTTTCGATCCGGACGTGAGCAAGCTCAGGCCGGCCGGAGTGCGGCGCGCTGCCGAGGCGCGCGAAATGACAGCCGGTACAGTCGTGGTGGCCGTCTACGACGGTGCGCAAGCGGAGCAAGCGCTTTTGGATCTCAATGATCGTACGACGCTGTGCGTGACGACGTGCGAGCCGGCGCGCGCCGAGCGCCTGGCCGCACGCTACCCTGGCTTCATCGAAGCGCCCGTGTCCGGCACCAGCCGGGAAATCCGCGAAGGAAGCGCGCTTTGCCTCCTCGCCGGAGAGCCAGAGCGGATCGAAAGCGCGCGATCGGTGCTCGATGCGCTCTTCCCGCGTCGCGTCTATATCGGCGCGCCAGGAAGCGCCGCGAAGGCGAAGCTCGGCATCAACCTCGTGCTCCAGCTCAACCGAGCCGCGCTCGCGGAGGGGCTCGCGCTTGCCAGCCGCATGGCCGTTCCCGAGGATGCTTTCCTGCAGGTGCTGCGGCAGTCGGCCGCGTCCTCGGCGGTCATGGAGAGCAAGGCCGACAAGATGGTGCGGCGGGACTATTCGCCGGAATCGCGCCTTGCTCAGACGCTGAAAGACGCGCGGCTGATCCTGGACGAAGCCCGCGGCGCCGGACAAACGCTACCGCTCATGGAAACCAACCTCCGGCTCCTCGAGCGCGCGATCTCGCTTTGCGGGCCGGACGCGGATCCTTCGGCGATCATCGAGTCGCTGCGGCCATGATCGACGCCGCGCTCATAGGACTCGGCCGATGGGGTCGCGCGCTCTTCGAGGCCGTGCAGGGAAAGAGCGAGCGGATGCGCTTCGTGTGCGCCTTCGATCCCGACGCGGCCGGGCAGCGCTATGCCGCAGACCATGACCTGCCTACGGTGCAAAGCTTCGGGGCGGCACTGTCGCATCGCGGCGTGCATGCCATCGTGCTCGCCACCCCGCACTCGCTTCATCGCGCGCAGGTCCTCACCGCGGCGCAGGCTGGAAAGCACGTCTTCTGCGAGAAACCGCTCGCCCTGACCGTCGAGGACGCGCGCGATATGATCGACGCCTGCCGTGCCGCAGGGGTCGTCCTCGCCGTCGGCCACAACCGCAGGTTCTGGCCGAGCATGGTGCGGCTCCGGCAGCTCGCCTCGGGCGGCGAGCTCGGCCGGCTCCTCCACGTGGAGGGCCACAACAGCAACGAGAACTCCAACCGCGTGAGCGGGGGGTGGCGCACCCTCGATTCGGAGTCGCCCGGCGGCGGGCTGACGGGATCGGGCCTGCACGTGCTGGACGCGTTCGTATCGCTGCTCGGCCCGGTGAGGCGCGTGAAAGCGCAGCTCCTCTCGTATCGCAAGGACATTCCGCCGCTCGATGCCATGTCGGCGCTCTACGAGTTCGAGAACGGCTGCAGCGCCCTCCTCGCCACGGTGCGCGCGACGCCGTTCTTCTGGCGCGTGCATGTCTTCGGCACCGGCGGTTCCGCCGAGGTCCTCGGCGAGACGGAGCTCGTGCTGCGCATGAGCGGGCAGCCGCCCCGCCGGATCGCGCTCGACCCGCTCGACTCGGTGCGTGCCGAGCTCGACGCCTTCGGCGCCGCCGTCGAAGGCGGCCCGGCCTATCCGATCGGCGAAGCGGACATGCTCGCCACCGTGTCCGGCTTTCAGCAGACTGTCGCAGCGCTCGCCGCGCGCTAGGCGTATCCTGAAGGCTTCATCGCTGTCCGGAGGGGGAGCCGGTGGCTGATGCACGACCCGCGGTGTTTTCGCACGACAATCGCGTCGAAAGCGCCGTCTATCCGCACGATGTCTACGCGCTGACCGACGCCGGGTTCGCGGAGCTGCGCTCGGGCGGGACGAATCTTCCGCCGGAGGCGCTGCAGGTCCTCGTGATGCTCGACGGCAAGCGCAGCGTCGGTGACGTCGAGCACAAGCTCCCTGCCCTCGCGCCGGAGGCGGTGCGCAACCTGCTGCGCTCGCTGCTGAGCGCGCAGCTCGTCCGTTCTGCGACGATGGCCGAGACCGACGACCTCGGCGTGGATTTCGATGCATTCTTTGCCGCGGCCGGTTTCCCGGCGGAGCCGTCGGCCGGCGCGCAAGCGAGCGCCGCGCGCGAGGCGACCAGCGGCGCGCCGGCGCTCAAGCGCGACGGCTACTACGTCAGCATCGCTCGCACGGCGGTCAGGGCCCGCGCGCCGCGCACGGGAAACCAGTTCGCGGTGCTCGTCATCGAGGACGACCCGGACGTGCGTACGCTGGTTGAGCGCCTGCTCGGCAAGGCGGGCTTCGCTGCCTCGAGCGCCGTCTCGCGCGAGGAAATCACTGCGCGCCTTCGCGACCCGGCTCGCCACCCCGACCTCGTCCTCCTCGACATCGGCTTGCCGGACGTCAACGGCCTGGAGCTGCTCCAGCGCCTGAAGGGCCACGCGGCCCTGAAGTCGATTCCGGTGCTCATGCTCACGGCCGACTCTTCGCCGGAAAGCATCGTGCGCGGCCTCGCCACCGGGGCGGACGGCTACATCACCAAGCCCTTCGATCCCGCGGTGCTCGTGCACGGCGTGCGCGCCGTGCTCGGCGCCTAGGCGGCCTCGACCTCTTTCGGCGCGAGCCGCTGCGCGAGATCGAGCGCGGCGACGGTGGCCGCCGTGCCGCCGGCGGCGAGAAGCCATGGAATCGCGTCGGAGTTCCATAGCAGGATCACGGTCGCGAGCGTCACCAACAGGAAGAGAACGCAGGCGGCGACGGCGTTGCGCCCGGGTGGCGCCGACGCGCGCGGATCGGGTGACGGAAGCCCGGAGGGCGGTCCCAAGAGGATCCTCGCCTTTGCTCGCCAGCCCTGCGTCGAGACAAAGCCTTTCCAGAGGGCTGCGTAGACGGAAAGGAGCCCATCGAGCGGCCGCGCGCTCGCCGGCGGCGTAAGCGTCCCGTAGCGGCAAGGCTCGCGCTCCTCGGCGAAGGTGCCGAAGAGCCGATCCCAGAGCACGAGCAGCCCGCCGTAGTTCTTGTCGAGGTACGGAGCGTTGATCGCGTGGTGCACGCGGTGGTTCGAAGGCGAGGAGAAGACGCGGTCGAACCAGCCGAGCTTGCCCACGTGCTCCGTATGCACCCAGAACTGGTAGACGTTCACGATGAGCCCGGCGGCGGCGAACATCTCCGGCGGCACGCCGAGCACGGCCATCGGCAGGTAGAACGGCCAGCCGAGGACCTCGGTGAAGCTTTCCTGGCGCAAGGCGGTCGAGAGATTGAAGCGCCGGCTCTGGTGGTGCACCGCGTGCGCGGCCCAGAAAAGCGCCGACTCGTGCCCGACGCGATGCAGCCAGTAGTCGCAAAAGTCGAAGAGAACCACCGCTGCCACCCAGCCGTACCACGTGTCCCACCCCGAAGCGCCGAACAGCGCGATCTTTCCGTACACGAGCGCATAGAGCCCGGTCTGGAAGAGCAGCGTGCAGACGCTCACCCACTGCGAGATCAGGCCCTGGCCCAGGTTGCTCAGCGTGTCGGCAAGCCCATAGGTGTTGCGGCCGCGCCATGCGCCATAGGCAAACTCCGCCGCCATGAGGATGGCGAACGCCGCGATGGCGAGCGCGACATAGGCATAGACTGGCATTCAGGTTATTGTAAGCAAGCCGGCGGCCCGCCCTCCATCGGGAAAACCCCTAGAAGAACGGCTTTTTTCCCTGTGCAACCTACAATTTGACGATGCTTCCAAAGGCGATGGCGCTCGTCCTTGCCCTCGGGGCGAACGCTGCTTTCGCGCAGGGCTATCCGGCGAAGCCCGTCCATATCCTCATCGGCTACGCGCCAGGAGGCTCGGCGGACGCCGGCGTGCGCCCGCTCGCTCGCGCGCTCGAGCCGATCCTCGGCCAGCCCCTCATCATCGAGAATCGCCCCGGCAACGCCGGCGGGGTAGCGATGGAGTACATGGCGAAAAGCGCGAGCCCGGACGGCTACACCCTCTACTACTTCGACAGCGGGCCGCTCACCGTCGCGCCGCACCTCTCGAAGGTCGGCTATGAAAGCGTCGCGTCCTTCACCCATCTCGGCCACGTGTGCGGCAGCGGAAGCCTGCTCGTCGTGCATCCGGCGACGCCCTTTCGGTCGGTCGCCGACATCGTGGACATCTCCAGGCGCGAGCCGGAAAAATGGAGCTACGGCACCTCGGGCATCGGCGGCCCGCATCACCTGTCGGGGGAATACTTCAAGAGCGTCACCGGCGCGAAGCTCCTGCACGTGCCTTACAAGGGCGGCGGGCCCGCCATGACCGAGCTTATGGGCGGGCAGATCCCGATGCTCTTCTCTTCGCTAGGGCCGGCGGTCGGACCCGCGAAGAGCGGCAAGATCCGGCCGCTCGCGGTCACTTCGCTCCAGCGCTCCGCGGCGTTTCCCGAAGTGCCCACGATGGACGAGCTCGGCCTCAAGGGCTTCGATTCCACGGCGTGGTACGGCCTCCTCGGCCCCGCGGGCCTTCCGCGGGAGGTGATTTCGCGCTGGACCGACGCGCTCGCGAAGGCCGGCAAGGATCGCGCGCTCGTCGAGCAGATCAACGCCACCGGCTGCGACACGGAGGTCCTCCCTCCCGCTCAGACCGTGGAGAAGATCCGGACCGACTTCGCGAAGTGGGGCCGCGTCGTGCGCGAGGCGAACATCCGCGCCGACTAGCGGGAAGGTTCCTCTTGGTGCCCGGGGGCGGACTCGAACCGCCACGGCTTGCGCCTGGGGATTTTAAGTCCCCTGTGTCTACCAGTTTCACCACCCGGGCCCGGGCGGCGCGAGGCTAGCGTAAAGGAGGAGCTGGAGGCGCGAGCCGGAATCGAACCGGCGTAGACGGCTTTGCAGGCCGCTGCATAACCACTTTGCTATCGCGCCGTGGATGCGAAAAGGGCAGGCCCGTCCGCAAGCAGGCCTGCCCTACCGTAATCTGGAGCGGGAGACGAGTCTCGAACTCGCGACCTTAACGTTGGCAACGTTACGCTCTACCAACTGAGCTACTCCCGCATGAGGGACGCGCATTATATCAAGTCCCCGCCCCCGGCCTAGCCGTTGCGCGCGTAAGGCAAGGCCTTGCGAAGGTAGTAGAGCATCGAGATCACGGTCAGGACTGCGGCGACGTTGATGAGCAGCGTCCCGAGCCACTGGCAGTCCACGAGCCCGAGCAGCGTCTCGTGGTAGAGGAGCAGCGGGATCGCGATCATCTGCGACACGGTCTTCAGCTTGCCGATGAACGCGACCGCGACGCTCTTCGCCTGGCCGACCTTCGCCATCCACTCGCGCAGCGCCGAGATGGCGATCTCGCGCCCGATAACGATGAGCGCCACGAGCGCGTCCACGCGGCCGAGCTGCAGGAGCACGACGAGCGCGCCGGCGACGATCAGCTTGTCGGCCACAGGATCGAGGAAGGCGCCGAAGGCCGACATCTGATTCAGCCGCCGCGCGAGGTAGCCGTCCAGCCAGTCCGTGATCGCGGCGAGGATGAAGACGGCGGTGG
>JAFAGU010000222.1 GCA_019237595.1 Betaproteobacteria bacterium
GGATGGTGATCTGGGTCGTGCCCTGGCCGCTGATCGAGGTCATCTGGTCGATGCCTGCGATCGTCGAGAACTGCTTCTCCAGCACCGTCGCCACGGCCGAGGCCATGGTCTCCGGGCTGGCGCCCGGCAGCTGCGCCGTGACCTGGATGGTGGGGAAGTCGATGTTCGGCAGCGTCGACACCGGCAGCAGCCGGTACGAGGCGAGGCCGAAGATGAGGATGCCGGCCATCACCAGAACCGTCATCACCGGACGGCGGACGAAGGGCTCGGAAAGGTTCACGCGGGGCTCAGGTGACGTCGGCCGCGCTGCGGATCTGCACCTTCGCCCCGGGGGAGAGCCGAAGAGCGCCGCGGGTGACGACTTGCTCGCCCTTGCCGAGCCCCTTCACGACGACGTTGTCCCCTTCCGTGCGATCGACGGAGATGCGGCGCACCTCGGCGGTGAGGTCCGGCTTGACCACGTACACGTACTGGCCTTCGGGTCCGGTCTGGACGGCGCGGCTCGGAATGAGGATGGCATCGGGCTGCTCGTAGAGGCGCACGCTGACGTTGACGAACTGGCCCGGCCAGAGCCTGGCGTCGCGGTTCTCGAACTGCGCGCGGATCTTGATCGTGCCGGTGTTGGGATCCACCGCATTGTCGAGGAAGAGCACGCGTCCTTCCGCGAACGGCTTGGGCTCGCCAGGCGAGAGCGCCTCCACGGGCAGCGTGCCGGCTGCCATGTATTGCCGCAGCGACGGCAACGATTGCTCGGGCACCGCGAAGTTGACGTAGATCGGCTTCACCTGGTTGATGACCACCAGCGGGTTGACGTCGTTCGCTTTCACCAGGTTCCCGACCTGCAGGAGCGTACGGCCGACATAGCCGTCGATCGGCGAAGAGATCGTGCAGTACTCCAGGTTGAGCTTCGCGTTCTCCAGAGCCGCCTCGCTTGCCTTGGCAGTCGCCTCGGCCGTCTCGGCGTTGGTGCGAAACTGCGCGTAGGCGTCCTTGGAGACAAAGTTCTTCTCGAGGAGCTCCTGGTAGCGCTTCTCCTGCGTGCGGGCGTGGTCGCGCTGCGCGCGATCGCGCAGGTAGTTCGCCTCGGCCTGGCGCAGCGCCGCCTCGAAAGGCCTGGCGTCGATGCGGAAGAGCACCTCGCCTTTGCGCACCTCCTGGCCTTCCTTGAAATTCACGGTGACGATCTGGCCGTCCACCCGCGCCTTGACGGCGACCGTTGCGACCGCTTCGGCGTTCCCGATGGCGTTCAACCGCACTGGCAGGCTCTGCTCCAGGGCCGAGACCACGACCACCGGCACGGTGGCACCGCCCTTGGCCGAGGACTTCGCGCTTTCCTTCGCGCGCCCGTCGGCGATGAAGTACACGCCGGCGCCGATCGCCGAAAGGGCGATGAGCGCGGCGCCGACGGAAAAGATACGGCGGCTGGCTCCAGTCACGTGGGTTCCTAGCAGTGCATTTTCAGCCCGGAAACCGCTCGAGGGCAAACAGGTCCTCGACCATTTCGCGGCGGCGCACCAATCGCGCTTCGGTGCCCTCGACGAGCACTTCTGCCGCGCGGGGGCGCGAATTGTAGTTCGAACTCATGGACATCGCATAGGCCCCGGCCGACATGACGGCGAGGTAGTCGCCCTCGCGGGCCGCGAGGCGCCGGTCCTTGGCAAGGAAGTCTGCGCTCTCGCAAACGGGACCCACCACGTCGTAGAGCGCCTCGGCGTCCGGCGCTTCCCGCACGGTGCGGATCTCGTGCCACGCGCCGTAGAGGGACGGCCGGATGAGATCGTTCATTGCCGCATCGACGACGAGGAAATTTCTCGCCTCGCCCGGCTTTATGTACTCCACGCGCGTGACGAGCACCCCGGCGTTCCCCACCACGGCGCGGCCCGGATCGAGCACCACCGTCTCGGGGCGCCGCCCGAGGGCGGCGAGGATTGAGCGCACGAACTCGCCGATGGGCCGCGGAGATTCGTCTTTGTAGCGGATGCCGATTCCGCCTCCCACGTCGATGTGCCGCAGCCTGATGCCTTGCGATTCGAGCCGCTCCACGAGCTGGACAATCCGTTGCACTGCCGAGACGAGCGGTGAAGGTTCCAGCAGCAGCGAGCCTATGTGGCAGCCGATGCCGACGACCTCGAGCTCGGGCGCCGCTGCGGCGCGGCGATAGAGCGCCTCGGCCTCGGCGTAGGGGACGCCGAACTTGTTCTCCTTCAGCCCGGTCGAGATGTACGGGTGCGTCCTGGGATCGACATCGGGATTGACTCGCAGTGCGATTGGCGCACGCCGCTTCTTCTCGAAGGCGACCGCCCGGACCCTTTCCAACTCGGCCGCCGACTCTACGTTCAGGCATGCGATTCCCCGCTCGAGCGCAAAGCCGATTTCGTCGCTCGTTTTCCCCACGCCGGAGAAAAGCGTCTTCTTCGGATCTCCGCCGGCAGCGAGGACGCGCGAGAGCTCTCCGCCCGAGACGATGTCAAAGCCGGCACCCCGGTGTGCGAGGAGCGAAAGCAGCGCGAGATTGGAATTAGCCTTGACGGAGTAGCAAATGCTCGCATCCCGTCCCTGAAGCGCCGAGGCGAATTCGTCGTAGGCTTGCTCGACCGCCCGGCGCGAGTACACGTAGCAAGGCGTGCCGTAGCGGCGCGCGAGCGCATCGAGCGCGACTCCTTCGGCGTGAAGGACGCCGTCGCGGTAGGCAAACGTCATGGCGGCGCTAGCGCCGGGACGCGCCGTCCGCCGGCTCGTCGGCCGAGTCGTCGGGCCGCGCGTCCTTGGGATAAGGCACTGGCTTGTAGACGTCCGTCCTCGTGGGCTTGATTCCCGGCGGAGGATTGTCTCGGTAGTAGAGCGGGCCTTTCTGCCCGCAGCCGCTTGCGGCTGCCAAGAGCCCGAGGACGAAGAGAAAACGGCGCATTTTCGTAGAATCCATCGTAGCACGCAGCACTTGCACGGCCCGACCCATGGACGACGCGGAATTCAACCGGCTTGCCGCAGAAACGCTCGAGCGCGTGCGCACCGCGCTGGAGGAAACGGGCGCCGACGTAGACGTCCAGGAGAAGGGCGAAGGCGTGCTCGAGCTCGAGTTCGCCGACGGCTCGAAGATGGTCGTCAATCGCCACGGCGCGGCGCAGGAGCTCTGGGTCGCCGCCCGCTCGGGCGGCTTTCACTTTCGCTGGGACGGCTCGAAGTGGCGCGACTCGCGCTCGGGTGCGGAGTTTTTCGCCGCGCTCTCGACCCTCCTGTCGGCGCAGAGCGGTGTGCCGGTGCAGCTGAAGTGATGACTAGTTGGAGATCGGTATCGCCGGCGCCGGCGCGACAGGCGCCGCGGGAGGCGGTGGCGCAGGCTCGGGATTGAGCACGTCCGGCGGGGGCACCGACTCCGCATAGAAGTACTCGCTGCCTGTCTTTCCGTCCGGGCCCAGCGGCGCGAGGGGCACGCTCACTACGCCTGCGGGCACCTCGCGGCGCACCTCGGGATAGTCCTTGAGCACCTTCTCCATGTAGCCGATCCACATCGGGAGCGCGACGACCGCGCCGGTCTGGTTCTTCCCGAGCGTGCGCGGCTGGTCGTAGCCGACCCAGGACACGCCGACGAGCTGCGGGTGGTAGCCGGTAAACCATGCGTCCACGAACTCGTTGGTGGTGCCGGTCTTTCCCGCGAGGTCGTTCCGCCCTAGCCGCGCTGCGCGCGCGGCGGTTCCATAGCGGGTCACGTCCTGCATCATGCTGTCCATGATGAAGGCGTTTCGCGCGTCGATGACGCGCAACGACTCGTCGCCCGAGCGCTGCGGCTCTGCGAGCGCGAGCACGTTGCCGCGATCATCGACGATCTTGTGGATGAAGTAGGGCTGCACGAGATAGCCGCCGTTCGCGAACACGCCGTACGCCCGCGCCATCTGCCAGGCGGTCACCGATCCCGCGCCGAGTGCCATGGTGAGGTAGGGCGGATGCTTATCGGCGTCGAAGCCGAAGCGCGTGACGTAGTCCTGCGCGTACTTGGGCCCGATCGCGTCGAGGATGCGGATCGAGACCATGTTCTTCGACTTCGTGAGCGCGGTGCGCATGCGCATAGGCCCCTCGAACTTCCCGTCGAAGTTCTTCGGCTCCCAGCGCTGGCTGCCGGTCTGCTCGGCCTCGAGCACGATCGGCTCATCGGGCACAACGGTCGCCGCGGTGAAGCCTTTCTCGAGCGAGGCCGAATAGATGAAAGGCTTGAACGAGGATCCGGGCTGGCGCCAGGCCTGGGTAGCGTGATTGAACTTGTTCCGCCAGAAGTCGAACCCGCCGACCAGGGCGCGCACTGCGCCGTCCTGCGGGTCCATGCTGACGAACGCGGCCTCGACCTCCGGGAGTTGCGCGATCTGCCACCCCTTCCCCGCCGCATCGCGCTGCACGCGGATGATCGAGCCGCGCCGGATGCGCCTCTGGAGAGCCGCCTTCGGATCGAGCGAGCGCGCGGCAAAGCGCAGGCCTTCGCCGTTGATGGGAATCCTGTCGCCTGAGCGAAGCGCCGCCTGGAGTTCCTTGCCGTCCGCCTCGAGCACGATCGCTGCAAGAAGGTCGTCGCTGTCGTGGTGCTCGCCGAGCGCCTCCTCGAGGTCGTCTTCGTCCGCGGCGGGTGGAAGCTCCACGTGCGCTTCCGGGCCTCGATACCCCTGGCGGCGGTCGTACTCGATCACGGCTTTGCGCAGCGACGCGTAGGCGGCTTCCTGGTCCGCTTTGCGGATCGTCGTATAGACGCGGAAGCCGCGCGTATAGACGTCCTCGGGATAATGCTCGGCCAAGGCCTGGCGGACCATTTCCGCTACGTACTCCGCGTGAATGGCGAACTCGTTCGCCTCGCGCCTCGCGCGCAGCGGCGCCTTCAGCGCCTGGTCATACTCCGCAGCAGTGATCTGGCCGAGCTCGCGCATGCGGCGCAGCACGTATTGCTGGCGCTGCTTGGCCCTCTGCGGGTTGGCGATCGGGTTGTACTGGGAGGGGGCCTTCGGCAGGCCGGCGAGCATTGCCATCTCGCCGAGGCTGAGCTCGCCCAGCGCTTTCCCGAAGTAAGTCTGGGATGCGGCGGCAAAGCCATAGGCGCGTTGGCCGAGATAGATCTGGTTGATGTACAGCTCGAGGATCTGGTCCTTCGTGAGGCTGTGCTCGATCTTGAAGGCCAGCAGCGCCTCGTAGAGCTTGCGCGTGAGCGTCTTCTCGGAGGAGAGAAAGAAGTTGCGGGCGACCTGCATCGTGATCGTGCTTGCGCCCTGCCGACGACCGCCCGCAACTAGGTTGGCGTAGGCCGCTCGCAGCACGCCGAGGTAGTCGATTCCCGCATGCTGGTAGAACCGTTCATCCTCCGCCGCGAGGATTGCGCTCTTCAGCGCGGGAGGGACTTCGCTAATGGATACGACTGCGCGGCGTTCTTCGCCGAACTCGCCCATCAGGGTCCCTTCGGCCGTGTAGACGCGAAGCGGGATCTTCGGTTGATATTCCGTAAGCGCTTGAAGTGATGGGAGATTTGGGTAGGCCAACACGACGAGCAAGCCCACGACCAGCAGGGTCGCCGCCCCGGCACCCGCCAGCAAGGCGAGCGGAAACGCAACAAAACGGAACCACTTCAAGGGATTCGAGCCTCGGGCGAGGATTTCTTGCGATGGACCAACGCGGTGACCAGCAACCGTAGTTGCGGGAGAGCCGAAAACCGTAGCATGATACCCGTTCCCCCGCGTGGAAAATTAACTAGACACTCGTAGGGGTTGTTGCTAGCATTTCACGCGAATTCTACGTATCGCCGCTAAGAGCCGGTACGTAAAGGGAAAAATAAATGGCGTTCGATCTCTTCAAGCCGAAGGCACCGCCGCTGTTCGGGCTGGATATCAGCTCGTCCTCGGTGAAGATGCTGGAAATCGTTGATGCCGGGAAAGGCGCCTACCGTGTGGAGCGCTACGCGATCGAGCCGCTTCCGCGGGAGGCGGTCGTCGACGGGAACATCAGCAACCTCGAGGCGGTGACCGAGTCGGTGAAGCGGGCCCATAAGCGGCTGGGCACGCGCACCAAGTATGTGGCGATGGCGGTGCCTTCGGGGGCGGTCATCACGAAGAAGATCGTCGTCGCTGCGGGCCTGCGCGAGGAGGAGCTCGAGGTGCAGGTCGAAGGCGAGGCCAACCAGTACATCCCGTTCGCGCTCGAAGAGGTCAACCTCGATTTCCAGGTGGTCGGACCCTCGCCCACGAGCCCGGAGGAGCAGGAGGTCCTGATCGCAGCCACCCGCAAGGAGAAGGTCGAGGACCGGGTGGCCGTCGCCGAGTCTGCGGGACTCAAGGCGCTCGTCATGGACGTCGAGTCGTTTGCGCAGCAGGCCGCGCTCGCGCTGGTGGTGAAGAGCCTTCCGGAGGAAGGCAAGGACAAGAACATCGCCGTCGTGGACGTGGGCGCGAACGTGATGAACGTGAGCGTCCTGCGCAACGATCAATCGGTCTATACGCGCGAGCAGGCGTTCGGCGGCAACCAGCTCACACAGGACATCATCGCCCGGTACGGGATGAGCCCCGAGGAGGCGGAGAACGCTAAACGCAGCGGCGGATTGCCCGACGACTTCGAAGCGGAGGTGCAGCGGCCGTTCATGGAGAACCTGTCCATGGAAATCCAGCGCGCACTTCAGTTCTTCTTTACCTCGACGCCCTATCACAGCGTAGATCACATCCTGCTTGCTGGCGGCTCCGCCGTCATTCCGGGGCTCGAGGAAGTGGTCAACAGCCGCTCGCAGGTACCCACGAGCGTGGCGAATCCGTTTGCCTCCATGCAAGCGTCGCCGCGCATTCAGTTGAAGCGGCTCGTTTCCGACGCCCCATCGCTCATCGTCGCCTGCGGCCTTGCGATGAGGAGGTTCGATCCGGTATGAGCACCCGCATCAACCTGCTGCCGCATCGCGAGGAGCGGCGCAAGCGCTCCCGGCAGCATTTCTTCGTCCTCGCCGGCGGTACGGCGATCATCGGTATCGTGGTCGTGGGCCTCGTCCACACCTTCTACGACGCGAGGATCGGCTCGCAAAAGAGGAACAACGATTTTCTCAAGCAGGAGATCGCGAAGCTCGACAAGGACATCGCCGAGATCAAGAAGCTCGAGGACGAGAAGGCGGCGCTGCTCGCGCGCAAGGCGGTCATCGACACGCTCCAGGCCGACCGGGCGCAGACCGTGCACTTGCTGGACGAGCTGGTGAGGCAGATGCCGGAGGGCGTGTACCTGCGCCAGGTGACCCAGAAGGGCCTCCAGATCAACATCAAGGGCTACGCGCAGTCGAACGCTCGCGTTTCCACCCTGATGCGCAACATCGACGCTTCGCCTTGGCTGCAATCGCCGCAGCTGGTCGAGGTCAAGGCCTCGACCGTCGAGAAGCGCCGGGTGTCCGAGTTTGACCTCAATCTTGCCCTCAAGCGCTCGGCGCCCAAGGACGACGGCAAGGGCGGTCCGGCCAAGGCCGACGGCAAGAAAGACGCCGCTGCGAGCAAGGGCTGACCATGGCGCTCAACTTCAACTCGGTGCTCGAGGAATTCAAGCGCACCAACTGGCAGGACCCAGGCACCTGGCACTTCGCCCCGAAGATCCTCGTGCTGCTCGCGATTCTCGTCGGCCTCCCGGTGGCGGGGTACTTCGCCGACACTCAGGGGCAGATCGAGGAGCTCGAGCGTGGCGCCGCCGAGGAGACGAAGCTCAAGGACGAATACGTCGACAAGAAGAAGCAAGCCATCAACCTGGACCTGCACCGGCAGCAATTGCGCGAGATCGAGACCCAGTTCGGCGCGATGCTTCGCCAGCTGCCGAACAAGTCGCAGATGGATGCGCTGCTCGTGGACATCAACCAAGCGGGCCTCGGCCGCGGGCTCCAGTTCGAGCTCTTCAAGCCCGCCGCCGGCGAGAACACGCGCGAATTCATCGCCGAGCTGCCGATCCAGGTGAAGGTCGTAGGCACCTACCACGACATGGGGGCGTTCGCGAGCGACGTGGGGCAGCTCTCGCGCATCGTTACGCTGAACGACGTTTCCATCCAGGCGACGAAGGACGGCATCCTCATGATGGACGCCACCGCGCGCACGTTCCGCTACCTCGACGACGAGGAAGTGGCGGCGCAGCGCAAGGCGACCGCGGCGAAGAAGGGCGGCAAATGAAGCGGCTCGCGCTCGTCGCGGTGGTTGCCGGCGCGCTTGCCGCGTGCGGAGGCGAGGAGCACGGCGACCTCAAGCAGGAGCTCGCGAAGCGCACAGCCGACCTGCGTGGGCGCGTGCCGCCGCTTCCGCCGATCAAGCCGTACGAGCCCGCTGCATATAAGGCTGGCGAAGAGGGCATGCTCGATCCGTTTCGCCCCGAGCGCATAGAGGTTGCCGCGGCGTCGGCCAAGGTCACCACGAGCAAGCTAGCGCCGGACCTCAACCGCCCCAAGGAGCCACTCGAGGCATTCCCCCTCGAGTCGATCCAGATGCTGGGCACCATCACGCAAAACCAGGAGACGTTCGCCTTGGTGAAGGCCGGGTCGAACCTCTATCGCATCAAGAAAGGCAACTACCTAGGGCAGAACTTCGGAGTGGTGACAGCGATCGACGAAGGCCAGGTCGCGGTCAAGGAACTGGTGCAGGACGTCGGCGGTGAGTGGGTCGAGCGC
>JAFAGU010000291.1 GCA_019237595.1 Betaproteobacteria bacterium
TGATGGTATTGGATGCAAGAACAGCGAAGATCGAACCTTTTCTCGAAACCGCGTTCAGCGAGAGCTTCAAGGGGCTGAACGACCTGCACTTCGCCGACAACGGCGAGCTCTACTTCACCGACCAGGGCCAGAGCGGCGTCGCCGATCCCACGGGCCGGGTGTGGCGCCTGCGGCCGAACGGCGAGCTGCAGAAGCTCGTGCAGAACGCCCCCTCGCCCAACGGCGTGACCCTGAACCTCAAGAACTCGCAGGTCTACGTCGCGATGACGCGCTCGCAGCAGATCTGGCGCCTGCCGCTCATGGCGAACGGCACGCCCTCCAAGATCGGCGTCGCCATCCAGCTCTCCGGCGGGCACGCCGGCCCGGACGGCATCGAGGTCGACGCGGAAGACGGGCTCCTCGTGTGCCATCTCGGCGTCGGCGTCTGGCGCTTCGACTCGAACATGCTGCCGACCGATCTCGCGCACGCCGGCAAGGTCCACCGGCTCATGACGAACATCGCGTTCGCAGGACCAGGCAAGAAGCGGCTGTACGTCACCGACTCCATGAACGGCGAAATCCTCGTCGCCGACATGCCCGCGGGCGGCAAGAAAATGTTCTCCCACCGGTAGGAAGCGCGATGAGGTCCTGGCTCGCGCTCGTCTTCCTCCTGAATTGCACGGCTTCGTTCGCGCAATTCCCTTCGAAGCCGGTGAAGCTCATTGTCGGCTACGCCGCCGGAAGCTCGACCGATATCGTCGGCCGGGTCATGGCGGAACGCCTCTCCGCCTACTGGAAGCAGGGCGTGGTGGTCGAGACGCGCGCCGGCGCGGCCGGCAACCTCGCCGCCGACGCGGTGGCGAAGGCGCCGGCGGACGGCTACACGCTCCTCTTCGCGCAGAACGGCCTCGCGATCAGCGCGGCCGCGCTCCCCAACCTGCCCTTCCACGCGGAGACCGACCTGGTGCCGCTTGCGCCGGCTACCGCGACGCCGCACATCCTCATCGTCGCGCCCGACGCGCCCTACAAGAACATGCAGGGCCTCATCGCGCAGGCGAAAGCGGAGCCCGGCAAGCTCGCCTACGCCTCCTCGGGCGTCGGCAACTCCGACCACCTTTGCGGCGAGCTCTTCAACGCCATGGCAGGCATCCAGGCGGTGCACGTTCCTTACAAGGGCGGCGGCCCGGCATCGGTCGACGTCGTGGCCGGCAGGATCGCCTACTACTTCGCCGGCATGCCGGTGGGCCTTGGCCTCTACAAGGCAGGACGAGTGAAGGCGCTTGCAGTCACGAGCCGGGAGCGCTTCCCGGGCGCGCCGGAGGTGCCGACGGTGGCCGAGCAGGGCTTGCCGGACTACGAGGCGTCGCTCTGGCAGGGCTTCTTCGCGCCGGCCTCGCTCCCGGCGGAGCTCGGCGCGAAGATCGCGTCGGACATCCAGGCCGTGCTCGCGCTGCCCGAGACGCGCCAGAAGCTCGCCGCCGCCCATGTCGCGCTCTGGTTCGACACCCAGGCGAGCTTCAGGCGTGCCTTCCTCGCCGACGTCGCGAAATGGCGCGCGCTGGTGAAGAACACAGGACTCAAGCTCGAGTAGCTACTCGATCCGCGCGCCGGAGCGCTTTACCACCTCGGCCCACTTCGCCGAGTCGCGGCGGATGATCTCTGCGAACTGCTCCGGCGTGCCGCCGCCGCCTTCGCTCCCGAGCTCGTCGATCCGCTTCTTCGTCTCCGGTGTGACGAGCGCGGCGTTCACTGCGCCGTTCAGCCGGTCGAGGATCGGGCGAGGCAGCCCGGCGGGCGCGATGACGCCGGACCAGGCCGTGACCTCGTAGCCCGGCACGCCGGCCTCCGCGATGGTCGGAAGCTCGGGAAACGCGGTCGAGCGCCTGGCCCCGCTCACGCCGAGCGCGCGCACGCGGCCCGCCTTCACGTGCGGCGCCATGGAATTCGCGCTCTCGAACATCAGGTCGACGTTGCCGGCGATGAGATCGCCGATCGCCGCGGCACCGCCCTTGTAGGGCACGTGGACGATCTCCGTGCCGGTCATGTACTTGAAGAGCTCGCCGCTCACGTGCCCCGGCGAGCCGTTGCTCGAGGAAGCGTTGGATAGCTTCCCCGGATGGCTCTTCGCATACGAAATCAATTCCCGCACGGAAGAAACCGGCAAGGACGGCGATACCGCGAGCATCATGTAGCCGACCTGCACGAGCGCGACGGGCTGCAAGTCGCGGTCGATGTCGTAGGGGAGCTTCGCGACCATGTGGCGCGTGATGGCTAGCGCGCCGACGGGACCGAGGCCGATGGTGTAGCCGTCGGGCAGCGCCTTGGCCACCGCATCGATGCCGATCGTGAGCGCCCCGCCCGGGCGGTTGTCGACCACGATAGGCTGTCCCAGCTGGCGGCCAAGCTCCGGAGCGAGCAGCCGGGCGAAGTTGTCGGTCGCGCTTCCCGCCGCCTGCGGCACCACCATCCTCACCGGGTGATCGGGATATTCCGCCCGCGCGCCAATGACGAAGATCAAT
>JAFAGU010000294.1 GCA_019237595.1 Betaproteobacteria bacterium
GGGATGGTAGTACTCGCGCGCCGGGAAGCCGTAGTCGATGACGAGGATGATGCCTTCGTCGAGAATGGCGCCGAGCGAGCGCATCCAGGCTCGCGCCGCCAGGCCGATCTCGCTCTCATAGGGCGGCGAGAGCTCGATCTTGGACGCTTCCTCGCGGAGCGTTCCTTCCGCCGGACGCTCGCCCCACGCGAGCGATCCCGACTGGAACACGACGCCTCTTTCGAAAATCCCGGAGTCGCGCCAGGCCACCGCATGGACGGGCATCGCATCGACCACTTCATTCGCGATCACCACGCCGCTGAAATGTTCCGGCAGCCTCTGAAGCCAGCGCACGCGATTCCCGAGGCGCTCGCGCTGGCGGGCGGCGAGCGCAGCGCTCGTCTCGAGGATCGCGTAGTCGCAATCGATCGTCTCCAGGATCGCTTCGGCGAGCGCCCCGGTTCCTGCGCCGATTTCCAGTACGGAGCGATGGCGCGCGAGCGCTTGCGCCACCTGCCGAGCGAGCGTGCGGCCGAAGAGCTTTCCCATCTCCGGGGCCGTGACGAAGTCGCCGCCGGCACCGAACTTCGGCGCTTCGCCCGCGTAGTAGCCGCCTTCGGCGTGCAGGCAGAGATCCATGTACCGCGCGAAGGAGATCCAACCGTCCGCAGCGGCGATCTCGCGGGCGATGCGCTCGAGCATGTTCTTGAATTTACCCTAGAATTTGTGTCGTTCATGGAGGCGCTCCTCGACGGCAGGACGGTGCTCGTGACCGGCGGCGGAAGGCGCGTCGGCGCGGCGATCGCGCGCCGGCTCCATGGCGCCGGCGCAAACCTCGTGCTGCACTACCGCGATTCCGCCGCGGACGCGGACGCGCTCGCAGCGGAGCTGAACGCGAGGCGTGATAAGAGTGCCGCCACGGTCAAGGCGGAGCTGCTCGCTCCGATCGCGCCTCGCGCCCTGGTTTCGGCGGCGCTGGATCGCTTCGGCTCGCTGGATGTGCTGGTCAACAATGCTTCGAGCTTTTTCCCCACGCCGATCGGGGGCATCGAGGCGTCGCACTGGGAAGCGCTCGTGGGCTCGAACCTCAGGGCGCCGCTTTTCCTCTCGCAGGAAGCCGCCCCGGAACTCGCCAAGCGGGCGGGCTGCATCGTGAACATCGTGGACATTCATGCGGAGCGCCCGCTGAAAGGCTATCCCGTCTATAGCATCGCCAAGGCAGGCCTTGCGGCGCTGACCCGCTCGCTCGCGCTCGAACTGGCGCCGCAGGTGCGCGTGAACGGTGTGGCGCCTGGCGCGATCGCCTGGCCGGAAGACGGGCAGTTCGCGTCCGAAGAGCGCGAGCGTATCCTCCGCACGACACCGCTCGGGCGCACCGGCACGCCGGAGGACATCGCGCAGGCGGTACACTTCCTCGCCTGCGCCCCGTTCGTCACGGGGCAGCTCCTTGCCGTCGACGGCGGAAGGTCCGTCTTCCTGTGACAGCAGACCCGCGAAAGCTCGAGTACGAGGAAAACAAGCTTGCCAAGCGCCTGCGCCACCAGGTAGGCCAGGCTATCGCCGACTTCGGCATGATCGTAGACGGCGACAAGGTAATGGTGTGCCTGTCCGGCGGGAAAGACAGCCATGCGCTCCTCGATGTGCTGTTGTCGTTGCAAAAGAAATCCCCCGTCAGTTTTGATTTGATCGCCGTCAACCTCGACCAGAAGCAGCCGGGCTTTCCCGCCCGCGTGCTGCCCGAGTACCTTGAAAACCGCGGCGTGCCGTTCCGCATCGTCGAGCAGGACACGTATTCGGTTGTGAAGCGCGTGATCCCCGAGGGAAAAACGATGTGCGGGCTCTGCTCGCGCCTGCGCCGCGGGGCGCTCTACCGCGTCGCAGGCGAGCTCGGCGCGACGAAGATCGCGCTCGGCCATCATCGCGACGACATCCTCGCTACCTTCTTCCTGAACCTCTTCCACCAAGGGAAGCTGAAGGCGATGCCACCCAAGCTCGTCTCCGACGACGGCCGGCATGTGGTCATCCGCCCGCTCGCCTACGTCTGCGAAGAGGACCTGTCGGCTTACTCGAAGGCAAGGGACTTCCCCATCATTCCGTGCACGCTGTGCGGCTCGCAGGAGAACCTGCAGAGGAAGCAGATCGGCCGGATGCTGCGGGAATGGGAGAAGGAGCCGGGCCGCATCGAGTCGATCCTGCGCGCGCTGACCGACGTCGTCCCCTCGCACCTGCTCGACCGCAGGCTCTTCGACTTCGCCGGATTGAACCCTTCGGTGGCCGACGGCATCAAAGAGCCGTTGTTCGCAGAGATCGAGGGATAAGCAATGCATTTCCTGCTGGGCCTGGTCGCCGCGCTGGCGGCCGTCTGTGCGTCCGCGTTCGCTGCGGACTGGAGCACGGCCAGCCGCGAGCCGGTCGGCCTCGCGCCGGACCCGGCGATCACCAAGGAAGCCGTCATCCAGGTCTATGGCGCCCGCACGTGGGGATGGAAGGGTGCTTTCGGTGTGCATACCTGGGTCGCCACCAAGCACACCGATGCAAAGCAATGGACCGTCTATGAGGTCATCGGCTGGCGGCTTCGCTGGACGGACAGCGTCGTCTCCATCAGCCACCGCGGGCCGGACGAGCGTTGGTACGGAAGCGCACCCGAGCTCTACGCGGACAAGCGCGGCGCCGGCGTCGACGAAATGATCGAGCGCATCGATAAGGCGGCGCGCTCGTACCCCTACGCCAAGGACTACACGCTTTGGCCGGGGCCCAACTCGAACACGTTCACTGCCTACCTCACTCGCCAGGTTCCCGAGCTCGCCGTCGACCTCCCCGGCACGGCGATCGGCAAGGATTACCTCATCGACAACGTAATTGGCACCCCCGCGAGCGGCCGCGGGTTCCAGCTCTCGCTCGCTGGATTGCTCGGCGTGACCGCCAGCAGCGTGGAAGGGGTCGAGGTGAATGTCCTGGGTCTAACGTTCGGACTGGGTCGATCCGGCCTGAAGCTTCCCTTGGTAGGCCGTGTAGGACCTAACTCTGGATCTGAAACGCCGCCCTAGTTGAAACGGGTCTTGTCAAACTGAATTTGACGAAGTAAGCTCCCGGGGGTGAACTGCGCAGAGCGCCTCGTCGAGATATTTGGAAGCCAGGCCGAGGTGGCGCGCGCGTTCCAGCTCGACCGGGCCGTCGTCCATCACTGGATCAAGACCGGCTACGTGCCGGCGCGGTGGGCGGGCGAGGTCGAGCGCGTCACGCACGGCCGCATCAACGCGGTCGACGTCGTCAACGAGGCGAGCGCGAAGAACCCGGTGCGCGTGAAGTCCCGCCCCGAGGACGCGCCGTTTGGAATTCTTTCCGAGAGCGATCCTATGAGCCAGTACGCCCCCACGAAGCGTATCCATTCCTTCCATCCGCCGCAGCGCACGCTCATGGGCCCGGGCCCGACCGAGATCCACCCGCGCGTGCTGACGACGATGAGCCAGCCCGCGATCGGCTACCTCGACCCGATCTTCGTCGAGATGATGGAGGAGCTGAAATCGCTCCTTCGCTACGTCTACCAGACGAAGAACCCGCTCACCTTCCCGCTCTCGGGTCCGGGCTCCGTCGGCATGGAGTACTGCTTCGTCAACATGGTGGCGCCGGGCGACAAGGTCATCGTCTGCCAGAACGGCGTGTTCGGCGGGCGCATGCTCGAGAACGCGGTGCGCTGCGGCGGCACGCCGATCGTCGTCGAGGACAAGTGGGGCGATCCCGTCGATCCGAACAAGGTCGAGGATGCGCTCAAGAGGAACAAGGGCGTGAGCGTCGTTGCGTTCGTCCACGCCGAGACGTCGACCGGCGCCCAGTCGGATGCGAAGGCGCTCACGCAGGTCGCACACAAGCACGGCGCGATGGTGATCGTCGACGCGGTGACTTCGCTCGCCGGCACGCCGGTGAAGGTCGACGAGTGGAACATCGACGCCATCTATTCCGCGAGCCAGAAGTGCCTCTCGTGCACGCCGGGGCTCTCGCCCGTGTCCTTCAACGACCGCGTGGTCGAGCACGTAAAGAAGAGGAAGGACAAGATCCACAGCTGGTTCATGGACATGAACCTGCTCTTCAACTACTGGAATGCCGGCACGCGCACTTACCACCACACCGCGCCGACCAACTCGCTCTTCGCCCTGCACGAGGCGCTGCTCCTCATCCGCGAGGAAGGCCTGGAGAACGCCTGGGCTCGCGCCACGCGCCACCACATGGCGCTGAAGGCGGGGCTCGAAGCCATGGGGATTCGGTTCCTGGTCAAGCCGGAATACCAATTGCCGCAGATGAACGCAGTGCTTTGCCCCGAAGGCGTGGACGAGGCGGAAGTGCGCACGCGGCTGCTCAACGACTTCGGCATCGAGATCGGCGCGGGCCTTGGGCCGCTCAAGGGCAAGATCTGGCGCATCGGCCTCATGGGCTACTCGTGTCGCGCCGACAACGTCATGCTCTGCCTCTCGGCTCTCGGCTCGGTGCTCTCCGACCTGGGGCTGCCGATCCACGTCGGCGATGCAGAGGCGGCGGCGCACGCGGCCTACGCGCAGATGCACACCAAGGACGCCCAGCGCAAGAAGAGAGCCGCATAGATACTTTGACGCATGCGCTCTCCGGAGCGCTGTTAGCAAGAGCCACTGCAGGAAAAAACCAGAACCCCGGCGCGATCTCGCGCAGGATCGCCGCCGGCTTCTTCGCCTGCGCCGCGCCCGACCTCGACTTCGTT
>JAFAGU010000116.1 GCA_019237595.1 Betaproteobacteria bacterium
GCTGATGCTGACGAATTTTCGCGGCAGGGCGATCGACCCCCGCCGAGACCCCCTTAAAGACCGGTTCTCCGCGAGGTGGGACACCCCGGTCATTCTCCGCATCGGCGCCAGTTTGGGGTCGCCATCAAGAGCGCCGCAGCTCGACCGCCGGCTACATTTCCGGCGGTGAGCAGCAGATGTGCGCGATCGCCCGCGCGCTGATGTCGCGGCCGAAGATGATCCTGCTCGACGAGCCTTCGATGGGACTCGCGCCGCAGCTCGTGGAAGAGATCTTCTCGATCGTGAAGGATCTCAACGAGCGGGAGAAGGTGAGCTTCCTCCTCGCCGAGCAGAACACGCACATTGCGCTGCGTTATGCCGGGTACGGCTACATCCTCGAGAACGGGCGCATCGTGATGGATGGCGAGGGCAAGGCGCTTGCCGAGAACGAGGACGTGAAGGAGTTCTACCTCGGCTTCTCGACCGGCGGCCGAAGGAGCTTCCGGGACGTGAAGTCGTATCGCCGGCGCAAGCGTTGGCTGTAAAGCGCAAAGGCCGCCCGGAGCACTTCGACCGGCTCGAGACCCGCGCGCCCCGCGCTCGCGAGCGGGCGCTGCTGCGGGCGCTTCCGGGCCTCCTCTCGCACGCCAAACGCCGGGCGCCGGGCTGGACGCGCATCCTCCAGGGTATCGACCCGCGCAAGGTGAAAACGCGCAAGGCGCTCGCGGCGCTTCCCGTCACGCGCAAGTCCGAGCTTCTGGAGCTGCAGAAGGCGCTTCCCCCGCTCGGGGGATTGAACGCGACGCCGATCGACGGACTTTCCAAGCTCTTTATCTCGCCCGGCTCCATCCACGAGCCCGAAGGCCGCGGGCGGGACTGGTGGCGCACGGCCCGCGGGCTCTTTGCCGGGGGATTTCGTCCCGGCGACGTGGTGGTCAATGCTTTCGCGTACCACTTTACGCCGGCCGGCTCCATGCTCGAGTCCGGCGCGCTCGCGCTCGGGTGCACGGTCGTGCCGACGGGGACCGGCCAGACGGAAATGCAAGTCGCGGCAATCGCGCACCTGCGCGCGAGCGGCTATATCGGCACGCCTTCGTTCCTGAAGCTCATCGTCGAGAAGGCGGACGAGCTCAAGGCCGACATCTCCAGCCTCAAGCGCGCGCAGGTCGGGGCGGAGTACCTTCCGCCTGAGCTGCGCCGCTCGCTCGCCGAGCGTGGCATCGCCGTGACGCAGATGTACGGGACGGCCGACCTCGGCCTCCTCGCCTACGAATCGCTTTCGCCGCTCGGCGCGGTGAACGAAGGCATGATCCTGGAGGAAGGAATCCTCCTCGAGATCGTCCGTCCCGGGAGCGGGGAGCCAGTTCCTGCCGGAGAAGTCGGCGAGGTGGTCGTGACGAGCTTCAACCGGGACTATCCGCTCATCCGCTTCGCGACGGGGGACCTCTCGGCGGTGCTGCCGGGAACGAGCCCCTGCGGCCGCACGAACACGCGCATCCGCGGCTGGATGGGCCGCGCGGACCAGAGCACGAAAGTCCGAGGCCTCTTCGTCACGCCCGCGCAGGTGAACGAGGTAATGCGCCGTCATCCGGAAATCGCGCGCGCGCGGCTCGTGGTCGCCGGAGAAGCCGGAAGCGACCGGATGACGCTGAAGTGCGAGGTCCAAGGGAAGCCGCCGACGCTCGGAGAAGCCATCGTCGGCACGATCCGCGACGTGACGAAGCTGCGCGGCGAAGTCGAGCTCGTGCAGCCGGGCACCTTGCCCAACGACGGCAAGGTGATCGAGGACACCCGCAAATACGCCTAGGCTTTTCTCGCCGAGGCGACCGGCAGCGAGCCCACGCGGCGCATCTCGGCGTTGAGAAGCACCGAGGGGTCGGCGAGAAAAGCGTTCAGGAACTCGATCGAATCGGCGCCCCAGAACACTTCGCCATCCACCACGAAGCTCGGCACGCCGAACACGCCGCGCGCGGCCGCCTCGTCCGTGTTGGTTCTCAACGCGTTTTTGATTTGCTCTGTAGCGAGCCGTGCTGGCTCGACGTTCAGTTCCCTGCATAACTCCGAAAATTTCCCGGCGTCCGCCGCATTCCCGCCGCTCATCCAGATCGAGTCGAAAATCCGTTTGACCGCCTCGGGCGACGAGCCGCAAGCCAGGGCGAGGCGAAGGTGGTGCAGCGGATTGAACGGATGGGCGTCGGGGAAGCGGAAGGGAATGCGGAGCCTTCCGGCCCACCAGACGCACCAGCGGTAGGTCCACAGCCGCTTCGCCGGGATCTCGGCGGGGCCTTTCTGGCCCCAATGGTTGAGAAGCGCCGCGAAGAGCACCGGCTTGTAGACGATCGAGGCGCGGATCTCGCGCAGCCGGTGGAGGGCGAGGTGGGAGAAGGGCGAGACGAAATCGAAGTAGAACTCGACGGTCTTCATGGCAGGATGAACGTCCTAGGACGAGGAGGCTTCATGGCGGTCAGGATCGAGAAGAAGGGCAAGGTGTGGACGGTAATCCATTCGCGCAAGGAGGCGCGCAATGCGATGGATCCGGAAAGCGCGGACGCGCTCGTGGCGGCGTTCCAGGCGTTCGACCTGGATCCGGAGGCGGCGGTCGCGGTTTTGTGGGGTGAGGGCGGTGCGTTTTGCGCTGGGTGGGATTTGAAGTATTGCTCTTCCCTGCAGAAGAACGTCGAGGACCTCCATAGGATCGACTATCCGCTCGACGATCGGCAGGCGATCCCGCGCGGGCCGCTCGGGCCGACGCGCCTGGAGCTCGACAAGCCGGTGATCGCGGCGGTCGCAGGGCCGGCGGTTGCGGGGGGCTTCGAGCTCGCGCTCTGGTGCGACGTGAGGGTCATGGAGGAGTCCGCGTATTTCGGCGTCTATTGCCGGCGCTGGGGCGTGCCGCTCATCGACGGCGGGACCGTCCGCCTGCCTCGCATCGTGGGCCGGGGGCGGGCACTGGAGATCATTCTCACGGGGCGCAAGGTCCCCGCGGAAGAGGCGCTGCGCATCGGCGCCTGCGAGCACGTCGTGCCCGACGGCAAGTCGCGCGAGTTCGCCGAGGCGATGGCGCACGAGATTGCGCGCTTTCCCCAGGACTGCATGCGCGCCGACCGGCGCTCGGTGTACATGCAGGAAGGGCGCACGCTGCGCGAGGCGATGCGAGGCGAGTGGTACAACGGCTTTCCTGCGTTCGTCTCGGATGGCGCGGCAGGGGCGGCCCGCTTCGCTTCAGGAAAGGGGCGGCACGGGGATTTTCGAGACATCTGAGCGGCGTTCTGCGAGCTTTCCGAGCACGCGCGCCTGCTCGTCCTCGGTCATGCTCGCCCAGCGACCGATCTCCTCGAGCGTGCGAAAGCACCCCTTGCAGTAGCCTCGGTCGACGTCCATGACGCAGACCTTGTTGCACGGGCTTTTCACGCGCGGGCTCGCTTGGCGCTGATCGCGCGGCCCGCCTTGGAGGAGGGCGTCTTCTTCAGGATGGCGCAGATCCATTCGCCGGCGGCCACGAGCTTGTCCAGGTCTACGCCCGTGCGCATGCCGAGGCCGTTCATCATGTACACGACGTCCTCGGTCGCGACGTTGCCGGAGGCGCCCGCAGCGTAAGGGCAGCCCCCGAGCCCGGCAATCGAGGCGTCGAAGGTGCGCACGCCGCATTCGAGCGACGCGTAGATGTTCGCGAGCGCCTGCCCATAGGTGTCGTGATAATGGCCGGCGAGCTTGTCCATCGGCACGCGGGATGCGCAAGCCTCGATCATCGCCTTCGTCCTCGCCGGCGTGCCGACGCCGATGGTGTCGCCGAGCGAGACCTCGTAGCAGCCCATGTCGTAGAGCGCGCCGGCCACTTCGGCGGCTTTCGCCGGCTTGACGTCGCCTTCGTACGGGCAGCCCACGACGCAGGAGACATAGCCGCGGACCTTGATGCCGTGCTTTTTCGCTTCACGGACTACGGGTTGAAAGCGCTCGAGCGACTCGGCGATGGAGCAGTTGATGTTCTTCCTCGAAAAGGCTTCGGAGGCTGCGCCGAAGATCGCGACTTCCCGGGCGCCCGCGGCCCGCGCGGCCTCGAAGCCCTTGAGGTTGGGCGTGAGGACGGGATAGTCGACGCCCGGTTTCCTGCGCAGGCGCTCGAGTACCTCGGTATGGTCGGCCATCTGCGGGATCCACTTCGGAGACACGAACGCGGTCGCCTCGACCGCCGGCAGGCCCGCGTCCGCGAGCCGCTCGATCAGCTCGAGCTTCACTTCGGTCGGCACCTCGCCGGGCTCGTTCTGAAGCCCGTCGCGCGGCCCGACTTCCACGATCCGCACGCGCTCGCCGTTCATTCGATCGACGCCAATTGTGCGCCTTCGGCGACCTGCTCTCCGGCGGCGAAATGGATTTCCTTCACGATGCCGTCGCTGGGCGCGACGATCGTGTGCTCCATCTTCATCGCCTCGAGGATGAGGAGGGGATCGCCTTTCTTGACCTTCGCCCCGGGTGCGACGAGGAGCTTCGCCACCTTGCCGGGCATCGGCGCGGCGAGCGATCCCTGGAGCTCTTCCTCGGCCTCGCCGAGCTCCGCCTGGAGCGAGAGACGCCGGTATTCGCCATCCAGGAACACATGCCAGTGCTTCCCGTCGCGGATCGCCGTGCCGCGCGGTGCCTCGCCCGCTTGCGGCCGGCCATCGACCTCCACGGAGCGCTGGCCACCCGCGAAGCGAACGCGGACTGTGTAGCGCTTTTCTCGCTCCGCGAATACGAAGTCGTGGTGCGACTGCAGGTTGAGCCGCCAGCCGTCGACCTCGTGCCAGGGGGAGTTCGATTCGCCGGAGGCGAGCGCCGCTTGCCGAGCGGCGGCTTCCTCGGCTCGCAGCTCTTCGAGCGCGGCCAGCGCCAGCATGGCGTCCGGCACGGGGCGCGCCGCTGGAAAGAGCTCGGCGCGATGGCGCTCGATCAGCCCGGTGTCGAGGGCAGCGCGGCCGAAGGCCTCGGTGGCCACCACGCGCGAAAGAAAAGCGACATTGGTCGTCACGCCGGCAATTTGCGTCTCGCGCAATGCCCCCTTCAGGCGGGCGAGCGCCTCGGGCCGGTCGCCGCCGCAAACGATGATCTTGGCGAGGAGCGGGTCGTAGAAGGGACTCACTTCGGCGCCGCTCTCTATGCCCGTGTCCACGCGCACGGCGCTCTCCTTGCCTGGGAACGCGACGTGGACGAGGCGGCCGGTGGAGGGCAGGAATCCCTGGTCCGGGTCCTCCGCATAGACCCGCGCCTCGATGGCATGGCCCTCGAAGCGCAGCTCGTCCTGGCGAAGCGGCAGCGGCTCGCCGGCGGCGACGCGAAGCTGCCACTCGACGAGGTCGAGCCCGGTGATCATCTCCGTCACCGGGTGCTCGACCTGCAGCCGCGTATTCATCTCCATGAAGTAGAAGCGCCCGTCCTGCTCGGCAATGAACTCGACCGTGCCGGCCCCTGCGTACTGGATCGCTTTCGCGGCGGCCACGGCCGCCTTTCCCATCTCAGCCCTCTTCAAAGGATCGAGACCGGGCGCCGGCGCCTCCTCGAGCACTTTCTGGTGCCGGCGCTGCACGGAGCAGTCGCGCTCGAAGAGATGTACGGCGTTGCCGCGGCCGTCGCCGAAGACCTGCACCTCGATGTGCCGGGGCTGCTCGAGATAGCGCTCGACCAGGACGCGCTCGTCACCGAACGACGAGCGCGCTTCCCGCTGCGAGGCCTCGAGCGCAGCGGCGAATTCGCTCCTTTGCGCGACCACGCGCATCCCTTTTCCGCCGCCGCCGGCGGAGGGCTTGATGAGCACCGGGAAGCCGATCTTCGCCGCCTCCCGCTCGAGGAGCACCGGGTCCTGCTCCTCGCCGTGGTAGCCGGGAACGAGCGGCACGCCGGTCTTTTCCATGAGCCGCTTGGCGGCCGCCTTGTCGCCCATCGCCGCGATCGACTGCGTGCTCGGCCCGATGAAGACGATTCCAGCCGCGCCGCACGCGGCGGCGAAGTCCTCGTTTTCGGAGAGGAACCCGTAGCCCGGATGGATCGCCTCGGCGCCCGAGGCCTTCGCCGCCTCCAGGATCGCCGCGATATTGAGATAGCTCTCCGCCGCCGCTGGCGGGCCGATGCGCCGCGCTTCATCTGCAGTGCGAACGTGGAGCGCATGGCGGTCGGCATCCGAGTAGACGGCGACGCTGCGCACGCCGAGGCGGCGGGCGGTGCGGATCACGCGGCAGGCGATCTCGCCCCGGTTGGCGACGAGGATCTTCCCGAACATCAGCGGCGGCGCGTCCAGGAAGGCTTGCGCTTCTCGAGGAAGGAGGCGATGCCTTCCTTTCCTTCGGCGGAGGCGCGGATCTCGGCGATCCGCCGCGCGGTTTCGCCGACCAGGGCATCGTCGAGCGCTCGGCCCGACACGGCGCGGATGAGCGCCTTGATCTTCGCCAGCGCCTCGGGGCCGCCGGCCAGCAGGTGCCCGAGCAGCTCGTCGATCGTGCCATCGAGATTTTCCGCGGGCACGAGGAGCGAAAGGAGTCCGATCCGGTGGGCTTCCTCGGCGCCGAAGACCTCGGCGGTGAGGAAATAGCGGCGTGCCGCACGCTGCCCTATGGCGCGCAGGACGTGAGGGCTGATCGTCGCGGGCGAAAGCCCGAGCTTCGCCTCGGAGAAGCAGAACTTCGCGTCCGCCGTGCCCACGGCGATGTCGCACGCTGCGACGAGGCCGGTGCCGCCGGCGAAGGCGGGGCCGTGCACCCGGGCGATCGTCGGCTTGGGCAGCCGGTCGAGCTCCGCGAGCATGTCCGCCAGTCCTTGCGCATCGGCGAGGTTCTGCTCATGGCTGAAACCCGCCATGCGTTTCATCCAGTTGAGGTCGGCACCCGCGCAGAACGCCGCGCCGTTTCCGGCAAGCACTACCGCGCGGACCGAGGAATCGTTCTTCGCTTTCGCGAGCGCGTTCGTGACTTCGGAAATGAGGCGATCGTCGAAGGCGTTGCGAACCTCCGGCCGGTCGAGCGTGATCCGGGCGACGCCATCCTTCGTTTCGTAAAGGAGCATGGCCTCGCTTCCTTACATCCTGAAAACGCCGAATTTCGTCTCCTCGATCGGCGCGTTGAGCGAGGCGGAGATGCCGAGCGCGAGGAGCCTGCGCGTTTCGGCCGGGTCCACGACGCCGTCATCCCAGAGCCGCGCGCTCGCATAGTACGGATGGCCCTGCGTCTCGTACTGGTCGCGGATCGGTTTCTTGAACGCCTCTTCCTCATCGCGCGAGGCGAACTTGCCCTTGACCGTGGCGAGGACGGAGGCGGCCTGCTCGCCGCCCATGATGGAGATGCGTGCGTTGGGCCACATCCAGAGGAAGCGGGGCGAATAGGCGCGCCCGCACATGCCGTAGTTTCCGGCGCCGAAGGAGCCGCCGACGATCATGGTGAATTTCGGCACCTTCGCGGTCGCGACGGCGGTCACCATCTTGGCGCCGTCCTTGGCGATGCCGCCCGCCTCGACCTTCTTGCCGACCATGTAGCCGGTGATGTTCTGCAGGAAAAGGAGCGGGATCCCGCGCTGGCACGCGAGCTCGATGAAGTGCGCCGCCTTGAGCGAGGACTCGGAAAAGAGGATCCCGTTGTTGGCGAGGACCGCTACCGGGTATCCGTGCAGCCGGGCGAAGCCCGTGACGAGCGTGGTGCCGTAGTTCTGCTTGAACTCGTCCAGCTCGGAGCCGTCGAGCACGCGCGCGAGGAGCTCCCGAACGTCGTAAGGCTTCCTCGCGTCCGCTGGAATAACGCCGTAGAGTTCCTCGGCCGGATACAAGGGTTCCCTCGGCTCTTCCACTTGCAGGGAAACCGTCTTGCGCGAGTTGAGGTTCGAAATGATGCGGCGCACGAGCGACAGGGCATGGGCGTCGTCGAGGGCGTAGTGGTCGGCAACGCCGGAGATGCGGGTGTGCACCTCGGCCCCGCCCAGCTCCTCGGGCGTGACGACCTCGCCGATCGCCGCCTTCACGAGGGGCGGCCCGCCGAGGAAGATCGTCCCCTGTCCCTTGACGATGATCGATTCATCCGACATCGCGGGCACGTAGGCGCCGCCCGCGGTGCAGGAGCCCATTACGCACGCGATCTGGGCAACGCCGGCCGCGGAGAGATTCGCGATGTTGTAGAAGATGCGGCCGAAATGCTCACGGTCGGGGAAGACGTTGTCCTGCTCGGGAAGGTAGCCGCCCCCCGAATCGACGAGATAGATGCACGGCAGGCGGTTCTGCGCGGCGATCTCCTGCGCGCGCAGGTGCTTCTTTACCGTCATCGGGTAGTAGGTGCCGCCCTTGATCGTCGCGTCGTTCGCCACGATCACGCACTCGCGGCCCGAAACGCGGCCGACGCCGCAAATCATGGAGGCGCTATGGATGTCGCCACCATACATTCCCCAACCCGCGAGCTGGCCTATCTCGAGGAAGGGCGAGCCCGGAT
This sequence comes from Betaproteobacteria bacterium, assembly GCA_019237595.1. Classification (GTDB taxonomy): domain Bacteria; phylum Pseudomonadota; class Gammaproteobacteria; order Burkholderiales; family SG8-39; genus SCGC-AG-212-J23. The sequence goes on from JAFAGU010000116.1 coordinate 8,415, forward strand.
CAAGCAGCTTGTTGACGCGCTCGCGCGGCAGCATCTTGCCGCGCGAGACATGCTTTTCGCGAGCCGCGGCGTCGCCGCCCTCCGAAACGATGCGGACCTTCTCCTTCAGGTCCGCCACCAGCTCGCGCATCCGCGCATCGTTCGCCTTGAAGTCGGCGGAGCGCGGATTGAGCTTGGTCTTCAGGACGCTCACGGCGCCGAGCCTTCCTCTAGCTCGCGCCCGATCACCATGCGCTGGATGTCGTTGGCGCCTTCATAGATCTGCGTCACGCGCACGTCGCGCCAGAGCCGCTCGACCCGAAAGTCGGCCACGTAGCCGTAGCCGCCATGGATCTGGATCGCGTTCGAGCAGACTTCTTCGGCCATCTCGGAGGCGAAGAGCTTCGCCATCGAGGCTTCCTTGATGCACGGCTGCCCGGCGTCGCGCAGGGCGGCGGCGTGCAGGTAAAGACGACGCGCCGCTTCTATGCGAGTCGCCATGTCCGCCAGCCGGAAGTTGATCGCCTGGTGCTCGAAGAGCGCTTTCCCCATGCTCTTGCGCTCGCGCGCATAGGCGAGGGCCGCGGAAAGCGCGGCCCGCGCGACGCCGGTCGCCTGCGCCGCGACGTTGATGCGGCCGGACTCCAGGTTGGC
>JAFAGU010000171.1 GCA_019237595.1 Betaproteobacteria bacterium
ACGAGCGCAATGGTCCCGCCGACATAGGCCTCCGGAGCTACGTGGCCGACGACCATGCCCCAGGTACCGCCGGAAAACCGGCCGTCGGTGAGCAGACCCACCGACTCGCCCAGCCCCTGGCCGATGAGCGCTGACGTAGGCGCGAGCATCTCCTGCATGCCGGGGCCGCCCTTGGGGCCCTCGTAGCGGATGACAACCACGTCGCCCGGCTTGATCCGCTTGGCGAGGATGGCGTTCATCGCCTGAGGCTCGGAATCGAACACGCGAGCCGGCCCCGTGATCGACGGATTCTTGAGGCCGGTGATCTTTGCGACGCATCCCTCGGTGGCGAGGTTGCCGCGAAGGATGGCGAGGTGGCCTTGCGCATACAGCGGCTTCGACCATGGGCGGATGACGTCCTGGTCGCGCCGCGGCTCGGCCGGGACCTCCTTCAGCATTTCGGCGAGCGTCTTCCCGTGGATCGTCATGCACTCGCCGTGCAGCACGCCGTTCTCGAGCAGGATCTTGAGCACCTGCGGCACGCCGCCGGCGCGGTGGAAGTCCACGGCGACGTAACGGCCCGAAGGCTTCAGGTCGCATAGCACCGGCACCTTGCGGCGCACGCGCTCGAAGTCGTCGATCGTCCACTTCACCTCCGCGGCGCGGGCGATGGCGAGATAGTGGAGCACGGCGTTCGTCGAGCCGCCGGTCGCCATGATGAGCGCCACGGCGTTCTCGATCGACTTGCGCGTAATGATGTCGCCCGGCCGCAGATTGTTCCTGATCGCCTGCACGAGGACCCGCGCGGATTCGGCGGCGGAGTCCGCCTTCTCGCCGTCGGGCGAAGCCATCTGGGAAGAGCCGAGCAACGACATGCCGAGGGCCTCGAACGAAGAGCTCATCGTGTTCGCGGTGTACATGCCGCCGCAGGCCCCGACGGAAGGGCAGGCGTTCTTCTCGATGCCGATGAAGTCCTCGTCGCTCATCCGGCCGGCGGAATAGGCGCCCACCGCCTCGAAGGCAGAGACGATGGTGAGGTCCTGGCCTTTCCACTTGCCGGGCTTGATCGTGCCGGCGTAGACGTAGATCGCCGGGACGTTCATGCGCGCGATCGCCATCATCCCGCCCGGCATGTTCTTGTCGCAGCCGCCGATGACGAGCGCGCCGTCCATGGCCTGCCCGTTGACGCTCGTCTCGATCGCGTCGGCGATCACCTCGCGGGAGACGAGCGAGTACTTCATCGCCTCGGTCCCCATGCCGATCCCGTCGGTCACAGTCGGTACTCCGAAGACCTGCGGCTTCGCACCCTCGCGCTCGAGCGCTTGCATCGCGCGATCGACGAGCGGCTGGATCCCCGCGTTGCAGGGGTTCATCGTCGAATGGCCGTTCGCCACCCCTACGATGGGCTTCTCGAAGTCGGCATCGCCGAATCCGACCGCGCGCAGCATGGCGCGGTTGGGCGAGCGGGCAACCCCCTGCGTGATGAGCCGGGAGCGGCGGTTGGCGGGACCAGCGGCCATGGCGATCCTCCTCGAGGTGACGAAATCGGGCGAATTCTCGCTCCGGCGCGGTCTTGGCATCCAATGCCGATGGCAGGGCTTTGTAATACCCTTGGAGCATGAGAACGCCGGAACTATGGCAGCTGCGGTATTTCACCGAGGTCGCCGAGCGCCTGCACTTCGGCCGGGCGGCCGAGGCGCTGCACATCTCACAGCCGCCGCTCTCCCGGGCGATCCGCGGCCTGGAGTCGCTGCTGGGGGTCACCCTCTTGTCGCGCACGAAGCGGCGTGTCGCGCTGACCGCCGAAGGGGAGCGCCTCCTTGACGAGGCGCGGCGCCTGCTGCGCCAAGCGGAGCGGATCGGCCCCGAGCTCGCCGCCATGGCCGCTGGAGAAGCGGGCCGGCTTCGGATCGGCTTCGTTTCGCTCGCCGACTATGGGGTGCTGCCGCCGCTTCTCAAGGCGTACAAGGCTGCGCATCCGTCGGTCCGGCTCGGGCTTCGCGAAATGCTCTCGCCGCAGCAGGCTTCGGCGCTCGCCTCGGGAGAGCTCGATTTCGGCTTTCTCCTCCCGCCCGTCGCGCGGGCGGAAGAGCTCGAGCACGTGGTGGTGCAGCGCGAGCGCTTCGTCGCGGCGCTGCCTGCTCGTCATCGACTGGCGCGCACGCGGGGCCGCCTCGGGATGCGTTCCCTGGCCGGCGAGCCGCTCGTGATGGTCCCGCGCGAGATCGCGCCCGGCCTTTACGATATCGTCGCGGGCTTGGCGGAGCGAGCCGGCGCCCCGCTCAACGTCTCGCAGGAGGCAATCCAGATGCAAACGGTGGTGAGCCTCGTTTCGAGCGGCCTGGGCTGCGCGATCGTGCCGGCCTCGGTAGCTAACCTGGGGCGGCGCGGCGTGGCCTATCGGCCGATCGCCGATCCGCATCCGGCGCTCGACATCTGGCTCGCCTGGCGCTCCGGTGCGCTCGGCGGCCCGGCGCGCGAGTTCCTGCAGCTTGCGGGGCGAGCGTGATCGCGCAGCCGAACATAGATCCCATCGCCTTCAGCGTCGGCCCGCTCTCGGTCCGCTGGTACGGGCTCATGTATCTCGCCGGTTTCGCCGTCGCGTGGGCGCTCGGCACGCTGAGGATCCGCAAGGGGCTCGCGCCAGTGACGCGCCAGCAGTTCGACGACCTCGTCTTCTTCGGCGTGCTGGGCGTCATCCTCGGTGGGCGGCTCGGGTACGTGCTCTTCTACAAGCCGGATCACTACGTCTCCCACCCGCTCGAAATCTTCTACGTCTGGCAGGGCGGCATGTCTTTCCACGGCGGCCTTCTGGGAGTAATGGCGGCCATGGCCTTCGCCGCGCGAAAACACGCCATCGACTACCTGCGGCTCATGGACTTTGTCGCGCCGCTCACGCCGCTCGGGCTCGCCGCGGGCCGCCTGGCGAACTTCATTAACGGCGAGCTGTGGGGACGGCCCACCGACCTGCCCTGGGGCATCGTCTTTCGCGGCGCGGGACCGCTGCCCCGCCATCCTTCGCAACTCTACGAATTCGCGCTGGAAGGACTCGCGCTTTTTGCGCTCCTGTGGTGGTTTTCTTCCGTGCCGAGGCGGCGCGGCGAGGTCTCCGGCCTCTTCCTTCTCGGCTACGGGCTTTTCCGCTTCGTGGTCGAGTTCGCCCGCGAGCCCGACTCCTTCCTCGGTTTTCTCGCGTTAGGCATGACGATCGGGCAGTGGCTTTGCCTGCCCATGATGGCGGGCGGCGTGGTACTCCTCGCGTGGGCGCGCCGCTAATGCGGCGGCCGACGCGCTAGAGCGCGTCGGCCAGCACGCGCGCCACGTGACGCGCTTCCCGCCGGGCGCCGTGCGCGATCTGGTGGCGGCAGCTCGTGCCGTCGGCGACGAGCACGCTGTCCGGCGAAGCGGCGCGTGCCTTCGGTAATACGGCAAGCTCGCCCATCTTCATCGACGCGGCGTAGTGCTCGGCCTCGTAGCCGAAGCTGCCGGCCATGCCGCAGCAGCTCGATTCGATCGTCTCGACGTCGAGGCCCGGCACGAGCCCGAGCACGCGCTTCACCTGAGGCATCGCGCCGAAGCTCTTCTGGTGGCAGTGCCCGTGGAGGAGCGCCTTCTTGCTCGCCGGCTTGAGCTCGAGCGAGAAGCGCCCCGCGTCGAGCTCCACCGAAATGAACTCCTCGAAGAGCAGCGCGGCGCGCGCGAGGCGACCGCCCCCGGGGAGCAGCACCTCGTATTCGTCCCGGAAGGAAAAGAGGCAGGAGGGCTCGAGGCCGACGATCGGCACGCCGCGGTCGGCCCACGGCGAGAGCGCCTCGAGGGTGCGGCGCGCCTCTTCCCGCGCCTGGTCGACCATCCCGGCGGCGAGGAACGTCCTGCCGCAGCAGAGCGGCCGTCCCTGGAGCACCGGCTCGGCGGCGTGCACGCGATAGCCCGCCGCCTCGAGCACCCGGATGGCCGCGCGCGCATTCTCCGGCTCGAACCAGCGGTTGAAACTGTCGACGAAAAGCACGACCTCGCGATCGCCGGTCTTGGTCCAGGCGCGCTCGACGAAGAAGTCCGAACGCCATGCCGGGAGCGGCCTTTCGCCGCTGAAGCCCAGCGCTCGCTGCAGCAGCCGGGTCGCCGCATTGGCGACCGGCGCGAACCGCGCCGCCCAGGGCGCGTAGCGCGGAAGATAGGCAATCGCGCGGTCCCGCAAGGAATAGCCGTGGCGCGCCTTATAGCGCGCGAGGAACTCGATCTTCATGCGGGCCATGTCGATGCCCGTCGGGCATTCGCGGCGGCACCCCTTGCAGGAGACGCAAAGCTCGAGCGCTTCTTTCACCGCCTGCTCGCCCTCGCTTCCAAGCTGGCCCGAGAGCGCGAGACGCAAGGTGTTGGCGCGGCCGCGCGTGAGATGCATCTCGTCGCCGGTGGCGCGATAGGAAGGACACATCGTCCCGGCGTCGAACTTGCGGCAGTGGCCGTTGTTGTTGCACATCTCGACCGCCTTCGCGAATCCTGCGCCGGCGTCCTCCGTCGCAACTTCCCAGGCGCTCCAGTCGAGGGCGGGCTCCCGCCACCCCGCCTCGTAGCCGGGCTTGAAGCGAAAGAGCGACCGGTCGTCCATCTTCGATGGGGCGACGATCTTGCCCGGGTTCATGAGGCCCTCGGGATCGAGCCAGGACTTGATCTCGCCAAGCGCCGAGTTGAGGCGCGGGCCGAAGAAAGGCGCGATCCACTCGGAGCGCACTAGGCCGTCGCCATGCTCGCCGGAGTACGCGCCCTTGTACTCCTTCACCATAGCGCAGGCTTCCTCGGCGATCGCCCGCATCTTGGCCGCGCCATCGCGCCGCATGTCGAGGATCGGGCGCACGTGGAGCGTGCCGACGGAAGCGTGCGCGTACCAGGTGCCGCGCGTACCGTGCTTTTCGAACACGCGCGTGAGGCGATCGGTGTACTCGGCGAGGTGCTCGAGCGGCACGGCGCAGTCCTCGATGAACGAGACGGGTTTCCCATCGCCTTTCATCGACATCATGATGTTCAGTCCCGCCTTGCGCACCTCCCACACGTCCCTTTGCAGCTGCGCATCGGTGATTTCCACCACGCTGCCCGGGAGACCCAGATCGCCCATGAGCTGTACGAGGTCGGAGAGTTTGCGCCGCTGCACCGCCGGGTCCTCGCCCGAGAATTCGACGAGGAGAATGGCGTCGGGCGCTCCGCGGATGAACGCATCCACGGTCCTGCGGAAAGCGGCGTTCTCGCGCGCGAGGCCGATCATCGTGCGATCGACGAGCTCGACCGCGCTCGGGCCGAGCTTGACGATGTGCTGCGTCAATTCCATCGCCGTGTGAAACTTCGGGAAGTGGCACACGCCAAGCGTGCGCGCGCGCGGAAGCGGCGAAAGCTTGAGATGCAAGCGCTCGGAGTAAGCGAGCGTGCCCTCCGACCCGACGAGTAGGTGGGAGGCGTTCGCGTGCGGTGGCCCTAGGTGATCGAGGTTGTAGCCCGCCACCTTCCTCAGGACCTTCGGAAAGCGCGCCTCGATTTCCTGCCTTTCCCGCTCGTACAACGAAAGGAGCTTCTGCCGCAGGGCATCGTATCCCTTGTCGGAAGAGGCTTCGTGCAGCGGGCCGAAGCGCCACCGATCCCCGCCCGCCGTGACGGCATCGATGGCGAGCACGTTGTGCACCATGTTGCCGTAGGCGATGGAGCGCGAGCCGCACGAGTTGTTTCCGGCCATGCCGCCGAGCGTCGCCTGCGCGCTCGTCGATACGTCGACCGGGAACCAGAGGCCGGCGCCGCGCAGCTTCGCATTCAATGCGTCGAGGACAAGGCCCGGCTGGACCTCGGCGCACAGGCGCTGCACGTCGACGTGGATGAGCTTGTCGAGGTACTTGCTGTGGTCGATGACGAGCGCCGCGCCCACCGTCTGCCCGCACTGCGAGCTGCCGGCGCCGCGCGGCAGGATCGGGACGCCGAGCGCCGCAGCAATCGCGATGGCGCCTCTTGCCGCCTCTTCGCTGCGGGGCACCACGACACCGATGGGGTCGATCTGGTAGATCGACGCGTCCGTCGCGTAGCGCCCCCGGCTCGCCACGTCGAAGAGCACCTCCGCATCGAGCTCCTTGCGCAGGCGCGCCGCCAGCGAGGACGCCTCGGCGCGGGCGAACTTGACGCCAGTCAAGGGAGCGTTCATGAAGTGCGCAGTTAGAATACCGCAATGCCGCGTCGCGCCGGCCGACACTTCCTGCAGATCCCCGGTCCCACCAACGTTCCCGACCGGGTGTTGCGTGCCATCGATTTCCCGACGATGGATCACCGCGGGCCGGAGTTCGGCGAGCTCGGCAAGGCCTGCCTCGCCGCAATGAAGCGCGTGTTCAAGACTTCCGCCGGCAGCGTCGTGATCTATCCCGCGTCGGGCACCGGCGCCTGGGAAGCCGTGCTCGTCAATACGCTCTCGCCCGGCGACCGCGTGCTGATGGCCGAGACCGGCCACTTCGCCACGCTATGGCAGAAGCTCGCCGTGAAGCTCGGCC
>JAFAGU010000307.1 GCA_019237595.1 Betaproteobacteria bacterium
CCCTCCACCCGCCAGCCCATCCCGCTTGCGCGGCTGCGCGAGGTGCGAGTGCCGGTGCTGCTCGTCACCGGCGAAGTCGATCCCTACACGCCTCCTGCGATGCTCGAGGTATTCGCGCGGTACTTCCCGAAGCCGCACTCGGTGGTGCTACCGGGCTGCAGCCACTCGGCGTTCTGGGAGGAGCCGGAGCGCTTCAACCGCGCCGTGCTCGCATTCTTCAGTGGAGGTGCGGCTTCCTGAGGAAGTCGTTGCGGTCGGCGGCGCGCAGCGTGCGCTCGGCGACCTTGTCCTTGCGCACGAGCTTGAGCGGCACGTCGGCGCCCGGGCCGCCGAGCGCCCAGACCTTTCGCCATAAGTCCGCGAGGCCCTCGGGCTTCTCGCCGGCGACCGCGATCACGAGGTCGCCGACCTTCACCCCGGCGCGGTCGGCCGGACCGCCGGGCGCGATGCCGGCGACGACGAGCTTGTCCGCGGCGTCGGTCGTGTACATGCCGAGCCACGGATGCGGCCGGCCGGGCGCGCGGCCGGTCTTCAGCATCGTGTCGAGCACCGGCTCCAGGAGATCGATGGGAACGAGCATGTTCCCCTGCAGAACGCCCGCGTCGAGCTTCTCCTGCACGAGGAGCGAGCCGATGCCGAGCAGATCGCCCGTCGAGCCGATCAGCGCCGCACCGCCCCATTGCGGGTGCGCCGGCGCGGTGAAGAATGCCTCGTCGAGCACGTATTCCCAATAGCCCGCGAACTCGCGCTTGGCGAATACCGTGGCCTTGAGCGCGTGCGCGCGCCCGCCGTGGCCCGCGACGACGACGTTCTCGCCGATGCGGCAGGTGGAGGCGCTGCCGCGCGAGATCGCATCCACGCCGAGCTTCCCAAGCGGCTGCACGAGCCCGAAGCCGGTGCCCTGGTCGTAGGCGATGGGAAAACCGCCGACCACGTGGCCCTTGTTCGTCGTGAGCCAGATCGTGCTCGCCTCGGTGATGAGGTAGCCGATGGTGAGGACGAGCCCGTCGTCGCGGATGACGACGCCGTTGCCGACGCGCTCGGTGCCGAGGATGGGCGCGGTGAAGGCGTCATCGGGGATTTCGGCGCGCAGCAGCACCACCGAATCCAGGGCGGCGTCGAGGTCGAAGCGCCATTCCTCGGGCTTCGGCCGCATCTCGACCGGGAAGGCCCATTCCTGCTCAGCCATCGGAAAATTCTAGATCGAAATCCGGCTCGCGACGCGAACTGCCGGCCTAGAGACGCTTGCCGGACCCCGCGTCGAAGACGTGCGCGTTTTCCGTTTCCGGCCGCAGGGAGATGCGATCGCCAGGCTTGGCGCTCGAGCGTCCGTGCGCCACGACAGTGAGCATTGCGTCGCCCACCCTGACCACGAGCTCGGCTTCGGAGCCCATCGGCTCCACCACGACCACCTCGGCCGGGATCCCGCCCCCGTTCATCGCCAGGTGCTCGGGACGGATTCCGTACTTGACCGCCTGCCCTTCCGTTCCTGCGGCCGCGTTGCCGATCGGCCAGCGATGGCCCAGGGCCTCGACGCACGACGACGATTTCCTGAGCGTTCCCTCGAAGACGTTCATCGCCGGCGACCCGATGAACTGGGCGACGAAGAGGTTATCCGGCCGGTCATAGAGCTCGAGCGGCGCGCCGAGCTGCTCCACGCGTCCTTCGTTCATCACCGCGATGCGGTCGGCCATCGTCATCGCCTCGACCTGGTCGTGCGTGACGTACACCGTGGTCGTCTTCAGGCGCTGGTGCAGCGCCTTGATCTCCGCGCGCATCGCCACGCGCAGCTTGGCGTCCAAATTACTCAATGGTTCATCAAATAAGAAAACTTTTGGGTCTCGTACGATGGCTCGTCCCATCGCGACGCGCTGCCGCTGGCCGCCGGAGAGCTCCCGCGGGTATCGCTGGAGATAGGGATCCAGGTTGAGAATCCTGGAGGCCTTGGAAACGCGCTCCTCGATGAAGGATTTCTTTTCGTTGCGAAGGCGAAGCGAGAACCCCATGTTCTCCGCCACGGTCAGGTGCGGGTAGAGCGCGTAGCTCTGGAACACCATCGCGATGTCGCGGTCCTTCGAGTCGACGTCGTTCACGACGCGGCCGTCGATGCCGATCGTGCCGCCGCTGATGTCCTCGAGGCCCGCGAGCATCCGGAGCAGCGTCGACTTGCCGCAGCCCGACGGGCCGACGAGCACCATGAACTCCCCGTCGGCGATGTCCAACGAGATGCCGTGAAGGACTTTCGTCTTTCCGAAAGATTTCTCTACCTGGGAAAAAGAAACGGAAGCCATCAGCTCTTCACCGCGCCGGCGGTGAGGCCGCCCACCATGTAGCGGCGGAAGGCGTAGTAGATCGCCGCGGGCGGCAGTCCGTAGATGAGCGCGGTGGCCATCAGGATCTCCCACGGCGAATCGTCGGAGGCGAGGAAGTGGCCGAGGCCGACCGCAAGCGGAATGGTGTTCTCGTGCGAGAGGAGCAGGAACGCGTAAAGGTACTCGTTCCAGGCGAGAAGCAGCGCATAGGTGAAGATCGCTACAAGCGAGGGCACCATGAGCGGCAGGTACACGAGCCCGAAGAGCTGCGGGGGCGTCGCCCCGTCGATGCGCGCCGCTTCGTCGAGCTCCCACG
>JAFAGU010000264.1 GCA_019237595.1 Betaproteobacteria bacterium
CGCCGAGCTCGTTCGCGTCCAGTACCGGGAAGCACAGCCCGAGCTTGACTTCCAGCGCGCAAAGGCAAACGCGCACAAGCCCGAAAACTCGGGTGCTGCCGGGAAGCCGGATCTCGCGTGGGGCGATCCGGTCGATCGCGGGGCCGCCGGGGCGGACGTGCGCATCGAGCGCACCTATACAACGCCGATGGAGCACCACAATCCCATCGAGCCGCACGCGACCCTCGCGCTGTGGGAGGGCGAGCGCCTGACGGTGTACGACAGCACGCAGTACATCTCCGGCGTGAAAGAGGTGCTGTCGAAGACCCTCGGGATGGCCGAGGACCATGTGCGCGTCGTCTCTCCGTTCGTGGGCGGCGGCTTCGGATGCAAGGGCTCGACGTGGTCGCACGTGGTGCTCGCCGCGATGGCGGCGCGCCGGACGGGCCGGCCGGTGAGGCTCGTGCTCGCCCGTCCGCAGATGTTCGGCCCCGTGGGCGGCCGTCCGCTCACCGAGCAACGCCTGCTTCTCGCTGCGCGCCGCTCCGGCGAGCTCCTCGCCGTGCGGCACGACGTGATGGCTCATACCTCCGTCATGGAGGATTTCCTCGAGCCCGCCGCCGCGCCGACCCGGGCGCTGTATGCCGTGCCTTCGGGCGAGACGACGCACACCGTGGCGCCCATGAACGTGGGCGTCCCGACCTTCCAGCGCGCGCCTGGAGAATCCACGGGGACCTTTGCGCTCGAGTCGGCGATGGACGAGCTCGCCTACGAGCTCGGCATCGATCCGCTGGAGCTGCGGCTTCGCAACTACGCGGACGCCGAGCCTTCGACGGGCAAGCCGTGGTCGAGCAAGAAGTTACGCGAGTGCTATGCCCACGCGGCGGAGCGCTTCGGCTGGAGCCGCCGCCCGATGGCTCCGCGGAGCCTGCGCGACGGGCGCTGGCTCGTCGGCTGGGGCATGGCGACGGCTACGTATCCGGCGCACCAGCGGCCGGCGAGTGCCTCGGCGAAGATTCTTCCGGACGGCAGCGCGATCGTGCGCTCCGGCACCCAGGACATCGGGACGGGGACCTACACCGTCATGACGCAGATCGCCGCCGAGGCGCTCGCGATGCCGGTCGAGCGCGTGCGCTTCGAGCTCGGCGATACGCTCATGCCGCCCGCCGGCGTGTCGGGCGGATCGACTACCGTCGCGAGCGTCGCGCCGGCGGTCCACGCCGCATGCGTCGCTGCGCGCGAGAAGAAAAATGCCGCGGTGGCCGCCGGGCGGTCCAACGAGGTGGTCGAGGCGCATGCCTCCACCGAGGAGAGCGAGGAGGCGAAGAAATTCGCCACGCGCTCGTTCGGCGCCGTCTTCGTCGAGGCGCGAGTCGACGAGGACCTCGGGACGATCCGCGTCCCGCGCATCGTCGCGGCGTACAGCGTGGGACGAGCGATGAATGCCAAGCTCGCACGCAGCCAGCTCATGGGCGGCATCGTCTGGGGCATCAGCATGGCGCTCATGGAGGAGTCGCTCCTCGACCACCGGACCGGCCGCATCGTGAACGCGAACCTCGCGGAGTATCACGTTCCCGTGAATGCCGACGTTGGCGAGATCGACGTGAGCCTCTGCGAGGAGGACGACCGGCGATTCAACCCGCTGGGCGGCCGCGGCATCGGCGAGATCGGTATCACCGGCGTCCCGGCGGCGATCGCTAACGCGGTCTTTCACGCCACTGGCCGGCGCATCCGCGACCTCCCGATCCAGCTCGACAACCTGCTCTAGCGCGGCGCCGGCGGCAGGCTGAAGTAGAAGCGCGCGCCCCGCTCGGGCTCGCTCTCGGCCCACGTGCGCCCGCCGTGGCGCGAGACGATGCGCTGCACGATCGCGAGGCCGACGCCCGTGCCCGGGAACTCGTCGGCGCCGTGCAGCCGCTGGAAGACGCCGAAGAGCTTCGCCGCGTAGCGCATGTCGAAGCCCGCGCCGTTGTCGGCGACGCAGTAGACGCACTCGCTGCCCTCGCGCCGGCCGGAAACTTCCACGCTGGGGTTCCCCGCCTTGGCGCTGTACTTGATCGCGTTGCCGAGCAGGTTCGTCCATACCTGCTTCAGGAGCGCGCGATCGCCGCGGATCGACGGAAGGGCCGGGAGCGAGCACGAGACGCGGGCGTCCGGGGCGAGCTCCACCCACGCTTCGGCGGCGAGCTGCGTCATGTCCACGTCGGCGAAGTGCAGGGGCTGCCGCCCGAGCTTCGAAAGCGCGAGCAGGCTGTCGATCATCGTCCCCATGCGGCGGCTCGACTCGCGGATGACGCCGAGCAGCCGCCGTCCTTCTTCGTCCACGTAGCGGCTGTAGTCTTCCTCGAAGATGCGCGCGAAGCCATCGACGGCGCGCAGCGGCGCGCGCAAGTCGTGGGAGACGGTGTATGAAAACGCCTCCAGCTCGGCGTTGGCGCGCTCCAGTTCTGCCGTTCGCGCCGCGAGCTCCGCGGTGCGTTCGCCCACGCGAGCTTCGAGCTCCGCCGCCTGCGTGCGGACGAGCTCGTGCAGGCGCGCCTGGTGGATCGCGAGGCCGATCTGCCCCGCGACCTCCCGCACGATCTCGACCGGCTCGGCGGGGAAGTCGGCGCTTTCGCCGCCGAAGCTGAGCGCGCCGATGAGCTCGTCGCCCACGCGCATGGGCACGACCATGTAAGCGCGCACGCCGGAGGCGAGAAGCGCATCGCGGTGCTCGCTTGGCGGGAGCCGCTCCGAGTCGACGACCTGCGGCTCGCCGCGCCGCAGCGCCTCGAGGTCGCCCATGAGGGACAGGGGATAGCGCACGCCGCCGGTGCGCGTGCGGCGGCGGCCAATCGCCGCGAGCCACTGCGCCTCGCCTTTCTCGTGGTCGAAGAGGTTCACCACCGCGCGCGGGACGCCGACGAGGTCGCGCAGCGGCCGAAGCGCCGCGGCGGCGATGTCCTCCGGCCGATGGTGCTCGACGAGCCCGCGCTCGACTTGCTGGAGCAGCGCGAGCCGCTCGGCGTAGCGTCGGGCGCGCTCCTCGGCGGCTCGCGCGGTGCCCAAGCGCGCGACCAGCCAGGCGGTCGCGGCTGCGCCGGCGATCACGAGGGCGAGCGCCGCGAGCTCGATCGGGGTCACGCGCCGGCCTGCTCGATGAGCTCCGCACCCTCGGCCGTGGCGGAATTCAGGAGCCGCCGCACCGGGTGGAACTCAAGGGACGGCGGCGCGGCCGGGACCTCGCCGCCGTCGAGCCATTTCGATTGCGCGTCGCTCCCAAGCACGACGGGCATGCGGGCGTGAACGGAAGCCGCGGGCCCGCGCGCAGCCTCGGTCAGTACGGCGCACGTCACGCGACCTTCGATCACAGAGAAGAGCGCGGCCAGGGCGGCAAGCGAACCGTCGGCCGGGCGAAAGAAGTACGGCTGCCGGTCGTCCTCCCGCCACTCGTACCAGCCGAGCGCCGGAAGCAGGGCACGCCCGCGCTGCATGGCATCCCGCCACATCGGTTTGGTCGCCGCTTCCTCGAGGCGGGCGTTGTGCGAGAGGCGCGGCGGGCGCGCCTGCTTCCACCAGCGCGGCACGAATCCCCATCGAGCCGGACCGAGGACGAGCCCGCCGGACTTGCGTGCCATGAGCGGCACCTCCGTCCCGGGCGCGACGTTGTAGCGCGCCGCGAACGGGGTTCCACTCGAGCGCAGGAGCGCCCATTGCCGCTCGATGGCGGAGCTCTCGGGACTCGCGTATCGGCCGCACATCGCGCGGGGATTCTACGTCGTCGAGTGCCGGCCCTCATCGCTCGAAACGGCACGCTTCCTGCGGCGCTCCCTGGAGAGGCTTCGGGAATGAAAATTGGCCAGGCGATTGGACGCGCCGGTATCGCGGCGCTGCTCTCGGGAAGCGCGCTTGCCGAGCCGCAACTGCTGCGCGACGTGAACGGCAGGCCCGTCTACCTTTACGACCGGGAGAGCGCAAGAACGCCGCCCGTGCGCGACGGCAACGGTCAGCCGGTGGCCGACGGCAGCGGGGGCATCGTGAAGTCCGGCGCTGCCGCGCCATTGAGCGGTCGTCCCGTGACCGGCGGCGAGCCCGGGCATCCCGTCAAGGAGCCTTCCTCGTCGGTTGGCTCGAGCGCCCCGGCCCCGCGGCGAGCGCGGGTTCCGGAAGTGCCCGATCCCGATTCCGAATAGCGCTACTTCGCGCGGCGCCACACCGCTTCGAGCGGCGTGCCCGGAGCGCTCGAAGCGCTCGGGTTCGTGTAGCGCAGCAGGTCGCCCTCGATCCTGAAGGCGCGGACCTGCACGGTGTTTTCCCAGTTGGGGAACGTGCTCGCTTCGATGGTCCAGGCGAAAGTGCTTGCTCGCGCATCGACGTTGTAGCGTCCCGAGTGCGCGAGCGTCCCGGTCACGATCGCGCGATTCTCGTCGTCCGTGCCGCGGTCGCGGCTGTTGGCGACGAAGCGGGGCAGGCCGGCGCGCGCCATGAACAGGGTATAGCGCCCATCGGCGGTGAAGATGAGCGTCCCCCGCGGCTCGCTGCCGAGCGTGGCCGTCTTGCGCCCCGCCGGGTCGGTGGTATTGGAGACGAGGAGCCACGTTCCCACGAGCGGCGAGGCGGGAGCCTGGCCGAGGGCGGGCCCGGCGAGCCAGAGCCCGAAGAAGACCGCAAGCGCGCGAGTCATTTCATTCTCCTCCCGCCGTCATCCTACATAATCCCTGCGATGGCGGCGGTTGTCGGCTTTCCCAACGGCGGGTATCGCTACCTTGCCGGAGTGTTCCAGTACTCGAGCGGCGTGGCGGCCGAGCCGGGATACGAGATCGAGCGTGCCCGGTTCCGGGCGCCGCTCGCGCTCGCCGAGGGCTTCGCGGCCGTGGAAGCGCACCTGCGCGCCATCGGCCGGCCGACGACCGCGTTCGCCGCATGCGAGCTGCGCTCTCCTGCGCCTTTCACCGAGCGTGGGTTCACAGAGTTCAACCGCGAGTACGTGAAGACGCTCGCGAAGTGGGGCCTGTACGCCGACGAGCGGAATCCGGTCGCGCGGACCAACGTCTGCCCCGCGATCGATGTACCGAAGGAGCCGTTGCTCCACGCCTTCTCGTATACGGTGCCACGGCGCGGAGCGTTCGGCGGATTCGTCATTGCCGGTAGCGGGGAGACGGAGGAGGGCCACGCCTCCTATCGCGAGCGCACGGTGCGCTACGGCGAGAGCTCCGCCGACGCCATGCGAGACAAGGTGCGCCACGTCGTCGCCGTAATGGGGCGGCGTCTGGAGGCGCTCGGCTTTTCTTGGCGCGAGGCCACCGCCGTGAATGCGTACACGGTGCGCGATATCGGCGCGCTGATGGGCCCGGAGCTCGCCGCCCGCGGCGCAAGTCCGCTCACGTGGCACTACGCTCGGCCGCCGGTGGAAGGCCTGGAGTTCGAGATGGACGTGCGCGGCGTGGCGCGCGAGCTCGTCCTCTAGCCGGCGCGGGCGAGCGGCGCGTCCGCCCGGACCGCTTCGAGGATCTCGCGCGGCGCGTCGGCGAGGAAGCCGCCGGACTGGTGGCGCCAGAGCCGGGCGTAGTGGCCGCCGAGCTTGAGCAGCGCATCGTGCGTGCCGCTCTCGACGATGCGCCCCTCGTCGAGCACGACGAGCCGGTCCATGCGCGCGATCGTGGAGAGCCGGTGCGCGATTGCGATCACGGTCTTGCCCTGCATGAGCTCGAGGAGCTCCTCCTGGATCTCGAGCTCCACTTCGCTGTCAAGCGCCGAGGTCGCTTCGTCGAGCACGAGGATCGGCGCGTCCTTCAGGATGACGCGGGCCAACGCGATGCGCTGGCGCTGGCCGCCGGAGAGCTTGACGCCGCGCTCGCCGACGTGAGCCGCATACCCGCTGTTGCCCTTCCAATCCCTGAGGCCGGCGATGAAGGCATGGGCCTGTGCCTTGCGCGCGGCCGCTTCCACCTCATCGTCGCTCGCCGACGGACGTCCGTACCGGATGTTGCCCGCGATCGAGCGATGCAGGAGGGAAGTGTCCTGCGTCACCATTCCGATCGCGGCGCGCAGGCTCTCCTGCGTCACGCCGCCGATATCCTGGCCGTCGATGCGGATCGCGCCGTGCTCGACTTCGTGGAAGCGCAGGAGCAGGTTGACCAGCGTCGATTTTCCGGCGCCGGAGCGGCCCACGAGCCCCACGCGCTCGCCCGGCAGGATCCTGAGATCCAGGCCGCGGAAGAGCGGGCTTCCGGCGCGACCGTAGGCGAAGGAGACGTTGTCGAAGTCGATCTCTCCCCGCGAGACCTCCAGCGCGCGGGCGCGAGGCCGGTCGACGCCGCTATGCGGGACGGCGATCGACTGCATGCCCTCCTGGACGACGCCGACGTTCTCGAAGATGCCGGTGACTTCCCAGCTCACCCAGCCCGAGACGTTGGCGAGCTGCCAGGCGAGGGGCAGGGCCGAGCCGACCACGCCGGCGCCCACCGCGCCGTGCGCCCAGAGCCAGAGTCCGACGGCGGCCGTGCTCACGAGGAGCGTCGCGTTCATCGCCGTGAGGCAGAAATGGAACTGCGTGATGGCGCGCATGTGCCGCCGCATGGCGTCCTGGTGCTCGTCCACGGCCTCGCGCACGTAGGCGTCCTCGTCCGCGAGCCTCGCGAAGAGCTTCACCGTGAGGATGTTCGTGTAGCTGTCGACGATGCGCGCCATGACGAGCGAGCGCACCTCGGAGCTCGCTCGGGCGAGGTCCCGCATGCGCGGCACGAAATGGTGGAGGAGGAGCACGTAGGCGCAGAACCACAGGAGCGTCGGCGCGCCCAGGCGCCAGTCCGCCGCCGCCATGAGCGCGTACGCCGTCGCGCCATAGGCGCCGATGTACCAGACCGCGCGGATGCTCGCCATGACGCTCTCGCGCAGCGCGTGCGCCGTTTGCATGACGCGGTTGGCGATGCGGCCGGCGAAGTCGTTCTGGAAGAAGGGCCAGCTCTGGCGCACGACGTGCCAGTGGCTTTGCCAGCGGATGAGCGTCGTCGCGCCCGGGATGAGCGCCATGTGGCGGATCGCGATATCGGCGAGGAGCGCGAGCGGCCTCACGAGGAGCACGAGCCCCACCATGCCGGCAAGCAGCGGCCATTGCCCCCGCAGCGCCGCCATGCGGTCGGTCGCCTCCATGAGCGATACGACGCGGCCGATGAAGAGCGGAATGACCGTGTCGAGGAGCGCGACGGCGAGGCTGGCGGCGAACATCGCGCCGTACCAGCCTTTCATCTGGCGCACGAAGTGCCAGTAGAAAGCAAGCAGGCCCGGCGGCGGCGCGCCTGTGGCGGCGCTCGCCGTGCCCTTCAATCCATCGGAAACCGGCATTGCAGACTTTCCCTTCGGGCGGCCGAGGGCGGCCGCGTATTCTTGCCGTCATTGTAGTGGAATCCGCGCTTCCTCGGTTCTTCGTTCTCTACGCCGCCATGTACGCCGCGTACGGCGTCGCTTCGCCGTTCCTGCCGGCCTTCTATGCGTCGCGCGGCGTGCCCGCCGCGCAGCTCGGCTTCGCGCTGGGCGCGGCCACGCTATTGCGTCTGGCGATGGCGCCGCTCGCCGCCCGGGCAGCCGATCGCCTGCAGAGCTTGCGCCGGGTGCTGGCCGCGTGCATCGCGGCGGGATCCGCAGCGACGTCGGCGTACACGGCGGCGGGTAGCGCCGCAGCGATGATTGCGCTGCTCCTTCTTCAGGCGGCGGCGCTCGCACCGATGACGCTTCTCGCCGACGCGCTCGCGCTCGGGCACGCGCGACCGCGGAAAGCGTCGGGATTCGAGTACGGCTGGGTGCGCGGCGCGGGATCGGCGGCATTTATCGCGGGAACGCTGGCCGCCGGGCAGGCGATCGCCGCGCGCGGCCTCGACGCCGTGCCTTGGATGCAGGCGGCTCTTCTCGCCGTGGCAGTCGCCGCTGCATTCGCTGTCCCGGAGATTGCGCACGCCGCGGACGCCCGCGGGGCGCTCGCCGTGCGCGGGGCGAAGGCGCTCCTGCGCGTTCCCGAGATCGCCTTCGCGGTTCTGGCCGCAGCGCTCGTCCTTGGGAGCCACGCCATGCACGACGCCTTCGCGATGATCCGGTGGCGCGAAGCGGGCCTCGCTCCGTTTCTTTCCAGCGTTCTTTGGTCGGAGGCGGTCGCCGCGGAAGTTGTCGTGTTTTTCCTTGCCGGCCCGCGGTTGGTTGCCAGGCTTCGTCCGAGCGGCGCCATGCTCGTAGCTGCGTTGGCAGCCACGATCCGCTGGGGAGTCATGGCGAGTACCGCCGAACCGTTCTTTCTCGCGCT
>JAFAGU010000375.1 GCA_019237595.1 Betaproteobacteria bacterium
ATCACGGGGGCCGGCGCCACGTTCCCCTATCCGGTCTACGCGAAATGGGCCGATGCCTACAAGAAGAGCACCGGCGTGGGCCTGAACTACCAATCGATCGGGTCGGGCGGCGGGATCAAGCAGATCACCGCCAAGACGGTGGATTTCGGCGCCTCCGACATGCCGCTGAAGCCCGAGGAGCTCGACAAGACCGGCATGATCCAGTTCCCGACGGTCATCGGCGGCGCCATCCCGACGGTGAACCTCAAGGGCATCAAGCCCGGGGAGCTCAAGCTCACACCGGAGGCGCTCGCGGACATCTACCTCGGCAAGATCAAGAAATGGAACGACGCGGCGATCGCCTCCATCAACCCGGGGGTGAAGCTGCCCGACACCGACGTCAACGTCGTGCACCGCTCGGACGGCTCTGGCACGACCTTCATCTGGTCGAATTACCTCTCGAAGGTGAGCCCGGAGTGGAAGTCGAAGGTCGGCGAAGGCACCGCGGTGAACTGGCCCGTAGGCGTCGGCGGCAAGGGGAACGAGGGCGTCGCCCAATACGTCCAGCGGATCGACGGGGCGATCGGCTACGTCGAGTACGCGTACGTGCTGCAGAACAAGATGACGTTCGTGCAGATGAAGAACCGCGACGGCAACTTCGTCGCGCCCAGCGCCAAGGCATTCCAGGCCGCCGCGGCCGGCGCCGACTGGAAGAGCGCCCCGGGTATGTACCTCATCCTCACCGACGCGCCCGGGAAGGACGCCTGGCCGATCGCCGGCGCGACGTTCATCCTCATGCACAAGGTCCAGGACAAGCCCGAGAACGGCAAGCAGGTGCTGAGCTTCTTCGATTGGGCGTACGACAAGGGCGACCGCATGGCCGAGGAGCTCGACTACGTCCCGATGCCCGACAGCGTCGTCCAGCTCATCAAGGCGAGCTGGAAGTCGCAGATCAAGGACGCCTCGGGCAAGCCGATCTTCTGAGATCGCCTTGCGATCGAGTACGCGAGCGCGCCGCCGCGGAGCGGCGCTTCCCTTAGAATCCGCCCGGACGAATTCGTGAGCGCCGTCCTTCCCATCGAGTCCGCGAACGCCGATGCCGTGACGACCGAGTCGCCGGGCGGCCCGCCCAGGGTCAAGCCCGCGCGATGGGCGGACTTCGTTTTCGAGAACCTGACGCTTTTCTTCGCGCTGCTCGTCTTCAGCCTGCTCGCCGCGATCTTGGTTTCGCTCGTGGCGGGGAGCCAGGTGACGCTGTCGAAATACGGCCCCGCGTTCCTCGTGAGCGCGGAGTGGGATCCCGTGAAGGAGGAGTTCGGGGCGCTCGTGCCGATCTACGGCACGCTCGTCACTTCCGCGATCGCGATGCTCGTCGCCATCCCGGTGAGCTTCGGCATCGCGCTCTTCCTCACCGAGCTCTCCCCCGGGTGGCTCAAGCGCCCCCTCGGCACGGCGATCGAGCTCCTTGCCGCGATCCCGTCGATCATCTACGGCATGTGGGGCCTCTTCATCTTCGCGCCGCTCTTCCAGACGCACGTGCAGCCCTGGCTCATCAAGGCGCTCGGGCCGATTCCGCTCCTCGGCGCGCTTTTCCGCGGGGCGCCGCTCGGCATCGGCATGCTGAGCGCCGCGCTGATCCTGTCCATCATGGTCATTCCCTTCATCACCGCCGTGATGCGCGACGTGTTCGAGCTCGTGCCGCCGCTCCTCAAGGAATCGGCCTACGGCCTCGGATCGACCACCTGGGAGGTGGTCTGGAAGGTCGTGCTGCCCTACACCAAGGTCGGTGTCATCGGCGGCATCATGCTGGGACTGGGCCGCGCGCTCGGCGAGACGATGGCAGTGACCTTCGTCATCGGCAACGCCCACCAGCTGGCCACCTCGCTCATGGCGCCCGGGAACAGCATCGCCTCGGCGCTTGCCAACGAGTTCACCGAGGCGGTGGGTGACGTCTATTTCTCGGCGCTCATCGAGCTCGGCCTGATCCTCTTCCTCATCACCACCATCGTCCTCGCGCTCGCGAAGCTGCTGCTCATGCGCCTCGCGCGGCAGGAAGGCACGCGCTCGTGAGCGCCGTCATCACTGCCGACAACCGGCTCTACCGCTCGCGTAAGCGCTCGAACGCGATCCTGCTCACGGTCTCGGGGCTCGCGCTGCTGTTCGGCCTCTTCTGGCTGGTGTGGATCCTCGGCACGCTCCTCTACGAGGGCGGCACGGC
>JAFAGU010000105.1 GCA_019237595.1 Betaproteobacteria bacterium
CGCCGAGCTCAAGAGCTACCGCAAGCTTCCCGTGCACCTCTACCAGATCCAGACCAAGTTCCGCGACGAGCGCCGGCCCCGCTTCGGGATCATGCGCGGGCGCGAATTCGTCATGAAGGACGGCTACTCTTTCCACGCCACCTACGACGACCTGCAGCGCGAATACCGCAACATGCACGAGACGTACACGCGCATCTTCACGCGCCTCGGCCTGAAGTTCCGCGCGGTGGCGGCCGATCCCGGCGCGATCGGCGGCACCGGCTCGCACGAATTCCACGTGCTGGCCGATTCCGGCGAAGATGCCATCGCCTGGTCGCCTGAATCTCAATACGCCGCGAACGTGGAGCTGGCGGAGGCCCTGGCGCCTTCTTCTCCACGGAAATCCCCGTCGGAAGAGATGAAGAAAGTGCCCACGCCAGGCAAGAAAACCTGCGAGGAAGTCGCGGAGCTCCTGAACATCCCTCTGCAGCGGACCGTCAAGTCGGTCGCCGTGATGCACGAGGACCAGTTCGTTCTCCTGTTGATCCGGGGCGATCACTCGCTGAACGAGATCAAGGCGCAGAAGGTCGTCGGCACTTTCCGCTTCGCCTCCGAAAAAGAGATCAAGGCCCATCTCGGTTGCGAGCCGGGCTATATCGGCCCCGTGGCGGCCAAAGTGAAGGTGGTCGTCGACCGGTCGGTCGCTGCGATGAGCGACTTCGTGTGCGGCGCCAATGAACCGGGCTTTCACCTCGCCGGGGTCAATATCGGAAGAGATTTCAAGGAAGCCGAAACGGCAGACATCCGGAACGTCGTGGCCGGGGACCCGTCGCCCGACGGCAAGGGCACGCTCGAGATCCTGCGCGGGATCGAGGTCGGCCACATCTTCCAGCTGCGCACGAAGTACTCCGAGGCGATGAAGGCGGTGTTCCTGGACGAAAAGGGCGCCTCGCGCCCGATGGAGATGGGCTGCTACGGGATCGGCGTCACGCGCATCGTCGCGGCGGCGATCGAGCAGAACCACGACGAGCGCGGAATCTTCTTTCCGGCGCCGATCGCCCCGTTCGAGGTCGCGCTCGTGCCCATCGGCTACCACAAGAGCGCGGCGGTGCGCGAAGCCACCGAGCGTCTCTATGCCTCGCTCGCGGCCGCCGGCATCGACGTGCTGCTCGACGATCGCGACGAGCGGCCCGGGGTGCTCTTTGCCGACATGGACCTCGTCGGCATCCCGCACCGCATCGTGATCGGCGAGCGCGCGCTCGCGGCCGGCAACGGCGAGTACAAGGCGCGCCGCGCGGAAAAGGCGCAGGATATGCCCGTGGCGGAAGTGCTTCCCTTCCTTCGCAAGGAACTCGGCAAGGCGTGAAGGGCCCCGGCGTCGCCCTCCTCTCGCGCGCCGTCCTCGTCGCGGCGCTCGCCTCGCCCGTCGCCGTGCTCGCCGGCGCCCAGCAGTACGAGCCGCTCGCCGACAGCGTGCGCGCGCGCCTTTCCGCCGCCATTGCCGACAAAGCGGTGCCCTCCCTGCGGTTCAAGTCCGCCGAAGACGCGCGGCGCTGGCTGGAGAGCATGCAGGCGCGCCTGGAGACGCGGATCGCGGATCGCAAGCAGCGGCTGGAGCTCCTGCGCACCGTGCATTACGAGGCCACGAGGGCGGGCCTCGATCCGCAGCTGGTGCTCGGGCTGCTCGAGGTGGAAAGCGGCTTCCGCAAGTACGCCGTGTCCGCCGCAGGCGCGCGCGGCTACATGCAGGTGATGCCGTTCTGGACGAAGCTGATCGGCCGCCGCTCGGACAATCTCTTCCACCTGCGCACGAACCTGCGCTACGGATGCGTGATCCTGCGCCATTATCTCGACGTGGAGAAAGGCGACTACTCGCGAGCGCTGGGGCGCTACAACGGCAGCCTTGGCAAGCCCGAGTACCCGAACCTGGTCCTCGGCGCCTGGCGCGGCAAGTGGAAGTACGACGGGCCGACCGCATGAGCGCGCGAGCGGGCTGACGCGATGATCGCCGGGCTCCTCGAGCGCCGTCCGCGGCTCGCCAACTGGCTCTGGGGCTTCACGCCGCCCGAGCGAGGCACGGTCGTGCTCGTGCACCGGCGCGTATACATCGTGCCGACGCGGCTCGGCGCCTTCTTCGGCGCGACGATCCTCGTGCTCGTCGTCGGCTCCATCAACTATTCGCTCTCGCTGGGCTTCGCGCTCGCCTTCCTTCTCGCGGGCATGGGCCTCGCCGGCATGGTGCACACTGCGCGCAACCTCGCGCGCACCGCCGTGAGCGTGGGCCGCGCGCATCCCGTCTTCGCGGGCGAGGCGGCGCAGTTCCGGCTCTTCCTCGACGGGCGCTCGCCCTTCGACCGCCCTTCGATCCTCGCCCGCCATGTCGCCTCGGGCACCCAGCTCGTCTGCGACGTCCCCGCCGGCGGGATCGCGGAGGTCGTGCTCGGCGTCCCGGCGAAGCGCCGGGGATGGATGCCGATCGGGCGCGTCATGCTGGAGACGCGCTTTCCGCTCGGGCTTTTCCGCGCGTGGAGCTACATCGAGCCCGAAGCCCGCTGCCTCGTGTACCCGCGCCCCGATCGCTCGCCGCTTCCCGCCTCGAGCGCAAGCGAGCGGGCCGGCTCGACGCGCGTGCAAGCCGCCGGCAACGAGGACTTCGCCGGGCTGCGCGCCTACCAGCGCTCCGATTCGCCGCGGCACATCGCCTGGAAGGCGGCCGCGCGCACGGGCGAGATGCTGACGAAGCAGTTCTCGGGCGAGGCGGCACAGGAGCTGTGGCTCGACTGGGCGCTCCTGCCGCCCGGCCTCGACGCGGAAGCGCGGCTTTCCCGGCTCGCGGGCTGGGCGCTCGCGGCGGAGCGTGCCGGCGCCACGTACGGTCTTCGCCTGCCGGGGAACGAGATCGTCCCGGGTCGAGGCGATGCGCATCTTGCCGCGTGCCTGGAAGCGCTCGCCCTCTACGAGCACGGGAAGGCAGCGTGAAGGCGGCGCGAGCCCCTCACCCGCTTGCGCCGGAGGAGCGCGCCGTGAGCGTGGTGGACATGGCCTGCCTCATGGGTTCGCTGGTGCTGGTGGCCGCGCCGCATGCCCTGCGCGCGCCGTGGTGGCTCACGCTGCTTACTTTGTGCCTGTACGGGTGGCGCGTGTACTTCGCGCTCAACCGGGCGCCGCTGCCCTCGCGCTGGTTCGTGCTCGCGATCGCGGTGGTCGGCATCCTCGCCGTCTGGTTCGAGCAGCGAACGGTCTTCGGCCGGACCTCCGGGATCATGCTGCTCCTTCTCTTCTCGGGCCTCAAGCTCCTCGAGACCCGCACGCATCGCGACGCGATGATCGTCTGCTTCCTCGCCTATTTCCTGATCATCACCAACTTCCTCTACACGCAATCCATCCCGACCGCCGCGCTCATGCTCGCCGGAGTCCTGTGCATCACGGCCACCATGGTGGGTTTTTCGGCGCCGGCGCGCCCGATCCGCGCGAACGCGCGCACCGCGATCCTGGTGCTCGCGCACGGCGTCCCGGCGGCGCTCGTCCTTTTCCTGCTCTTCCCGCGCGTGCAGGGTCCTTTGTGGGGACTGCCGCAGGATGCCTACGCCGCGATGACCGGCATGTCGGACGAGATGGCGCCGGGCAACCTTGCTCGCCTCGCGCTCAACGACGCGATCGCCTTCCGCGCCGAGTTCGTCGGCGAACCCCCGGCCCAGCGCCAGCTGTACTGGCGCGGCCCCGTGCTGTGGGAGTTCGACGGGCGGAGCTGGAAAACCGGGCCGTCGATCCTCGCGCGCTACGAGCCGCCGCAGGAAGGCGGGCCGAAGTTCCGCTATTCCGTCGTGCTCGAGCCGCACAACCGCGAGTGGCTGTTCGCGCTCGAGACCGCGTCCACCCTTCCCGATCGCGCGCGCTTCACCCACGATGGCCAGGTCCTCTCCGCCTTCCCGATCCGCGCGCGGATGCGCTACGAGATGCGCTCCGTTGCCGTGAACGAAACGCGGGCCGACGAGGTGCCGACGCTGCTCGGGCGAGCCTTGCGCCTGCCCGAGGGATTCAATCCGCGGGCCGCCGCGCTCGCGCGCGAATGGGCCGCGGCCTCGGCCGGCGAGACCGAGATCATGGAACGCGGGCTCTCGTTTCTGCGCGCGGGCAGGTTCACCTATACGCTCGAGCCCCCGCCGCTCGGGCGCGATTCGATCGACGAATTCCTCTTCGAGACGAAGCAGGGGTTCTGCGAGCACTTCGCCTCCGCCTTCGTCTTCCTCATGCGCAGCGCCGGCGTGCCCGCGCGCGTGGTCATGGGCTACCAGGGCGGGGACCTCAACCCCGTCGACCGCATCGTCACCGTGCGCCAGTCCGACGCGCACGCATGGGCGGAGGTCTTCCTCCGCGGCCGCGGATGGGTGCGGGTCGATCCGACCGGCGCTGCCGCGCCGATGCGCGTGGACAGCGGCGTCGTGCGCGCCATGCCGGACGCGAGCCCGCTGCCCTTCCTCGTGCGTACGGAGTACCAGTGGGTGCGCGCGCTGCGCTACCAGTGGGAGGCCGCGACCTACAAGTGGAACGTCTGGGTGCTCGGCTACAACCCCGACCGGCAGCGCGAGCTCATGAGCTTCGTCGGCCTGCCCGACGCCGACTGGCGCGCGCTGACGGCCACGCTCTTCTCCATCCTGGGCGTGCTCACCGCCGCGCTCCTCGCCTGGTCGCTGCGCCGCCTGCGGCCGCCCGATCCCGTGCAGCGCGCCTGGCGCGCGTTCTGCCGCAAGCTCGCGAGACAGGGGCTCGAGCGCGCGCCCCACGAAGGGCCGCGCGACTATTCGCTGCGCGCGGCGCGTGCGCTTCCCGGCGCCCGGAGCGCGATCCTCCACATCGCGGCCCTCTACATCAGCCTTCGCTACGGGGAAGACGAGAGCGAGGCGCGCGTGCGCGAGCTCAGGCGCAGGGTGCGGGCGCTGCGCCTCGCATGAACGAGGCGGGGCGCCTTGTCCACTGCGCGGGAGCGGCGCTCGTAGCCGCCCTCCTTGCCCGCGGCGCAGCCGCCGAGCCGGCGCCCTACGCCAGCCGGCCGGAAGTGCAGGCGTTCATCCACGAGGTGGTGGAGCGGCACGGGTTCGTGGAGAAGGAGCTCGTCTTCCTCTTCTCGCGGGTGCGTCCCGTGGAGCCCGTGCTCAAGGCGATTTCCGCGCCGCCGGACAAGGCGCGCTCCTGGCCGGAGTACCGCTCGCTTTTCCTGAACGAGCGGCGCATCGCGCTCGGGACGGAGTTCTGGCGCTCGCAGCGGCGAGCGCTCGCGCGCGCCGAGCGCGAGTTCGGCGTGCCGGCCGAATACATCGTCGCGATCCTCGGCGTGGAGACGCTCTACGGGCGCAACACCGGCCGCTACCGGGTGGTCGACGCGCTCTCGACGCTCGCCTTCGACTATCCGCCGCGGGCGGACTTCTTCCGCGACGAGCTCGTGAGCTACCTCCTCATGGCGCGCGACGAAGGCCTCGACGTCTTCTCGCTGCGCGGCTCCTATGCAGGCGCCTTCGGCATGCCGCAGTTCATGCCCGGAAGCGCGCGGCGCTACGCGGTGGACTTCGATTCGAGCGGCGCCATCGACCTCTCGCGCAGCGCCGCCGACGCGATCGGCAGCGTGGCGAACTTCCTCCTCCGGCACGGCTGGCATCCCGGCGAGGCGGTCCTCGTGCCGGCGAGCGTGCAGGGGGAAGCCTGGCGGGCGTACGCGACCGGCAGCGTCGAGCCGCTGTATACGATGGCGGAGCTCTCCTCGGCAGGCGTTTCCGCCGCGCAGGCTCCGGCGCCCTCGGAGCGGGTCGCGCTGATCGAGCTCGGCGGCGCCGGGACAACGGCCGAATACCGGCTCGGCCTCCAGAACTTCTACGCCCTGACTCGCTATAACCGCAGCGCCTTCTACGCCTGCGCTGTGCACGACCTCGCCGCGGCCATCCGCTCGCGCGTTGCGAGCAAGCGCCCGCGCTAGTTCGGCAGGTACTTGAGCGGGTCTACCGCGGCGGCGCCCTTGCGGATCTGGAAGTGCAGCTTCGGCCGGTCGGCGTCGGTCGCGCCGAGCTCCGCGATCTTCTGTCCGCGGGTCACGGCCTGCTGCTCCTTCACGAGGATCTCGCGGTTGTGCGCGTACACGGTGATGAAGCCGTTGTCGTGCTTGATGACGACGAGCTTCCCGAGGCCGGGAATGCCGCTCCCGATATAAGTCACCCGCCCCGCCGCGGCGGCGACGATCGGGTCGCCGGGCTTGCCGTCGATGTCGATCCCTTTAGACCGCGGCTCGGCGAACCCCGCGATCACCTTTCCCTTCGCCGGCCAGATGAAGTCCGCAGTCTCGGCCGCTACGGCGGCGGCCGCCGCCTTGTCCTCGTGCGCCACGGCGGCGGCGTTCTCCTTCGAATAGGGCAGGCGCACCGCCTTCGGCTCGGTCTTGGCGCCGGGCGCCGCGACGCCGGAGGGCGAAGGCGCGTCGAGCGGCCGCGACTGCACCGTTCCCGCGCCGGGCGCCGACCCGACCTGCACGCGGGGCGTCGCGCCGGCGCGCTCTTCAGGCGCCTTCACGCGCAGGACCTGCCCCACGCGAAGCTTGCCCGGGTCGTCGATGCCGTTCCACTGCGCGACCTCTCGGTAGTCCGCGCCGTGCTCGAGGGCGATGCTATAGAGCGTGTCGCCGCGCTTGACCACGTACGTGTCCTCTGCGGGCGCCGAGGGCACGGCGGCGACGGCCGCCGGGGGCTTCGCGCCCGTCCTCGACTGCGTGCGGTCGACGACTGGCGCCGGCTCGCGGTGCGACGCGCAGCCCGCGACCAACGCGGCGAGCGCCACGGCAAACCACGTTCCCCTCGTCATGCCTTCCCCGCCTCCATCGGCACGAAGCGCACCGGGTCGAGCTCCGTCTCGAGGAGCGTGCGCCCGTTGC
>JAFAGU010000370.1 GCA_019237595.1 Betaproteobacteria bacterium
GGCCGGCATACTGGCCGGTGACGATCGACGCCCGGTTGGGCGAGCAGATCGGCGTGGTGTGGAAGGCCCGCTCGAACATCGCCCCTTCGCGCGCGATTCGATCGATGTTCGGCGTTCGCATGTACGGATGCCCGCCCGCGCCGAACTCGTCGTAACGCAGGTCGTCGATCAGGATGACGATGAGGTTGGGCTTGATCATCGGGCGCCCGGACGGACATTGTGCCGCATGTTGTATATAGTGCACGCGGTCAAACTGGAGGAGGGGAGACCATGAGGAAGATCATGCGGGCGTTATCGCTCCTGCTTGCATTCGGGCTCGCCGCCTGCGCGAGCGTCGCTCAGCAGGGCGGCGGGCTCTCGAAGGACCGGCTCGACGCGCTCACGGCGCGCATGCAGGCCGACATCCAGCAGGGCAAGGTGCCGGGGGCGGTGATGCTCGTCGCGCGGAACGGCTCGGTGGGCTATTTCGAAGCGCTCGGGCAGCGCGACCCGAAGACCGGCGCGCCGATGAAGAAGGATTCCGTCTTCCGCATCTACTCGATGACAAAGCCCATCGTCACGACGGCGGCGATGATCCTCGTCGAGGAAGGCCGGCTGCAGCTCACCGATCCGGTCTCCATGCACCTCCCCGAGCTCAAGGGAATGAAGGTCGGCGTGGAGAAAGGCGGGACGCTCGAGCTCGTCCCGCAGGCGCGCGAGATGACGATCCAGGACTTGATGCGCCAACCTCGGGGCTCACGTACGGCTTCTTCGGCAAGTCGCTCGTGAAGGAGCAGTACGAGCGCGCGGACGTGGACGTGGGAGTCGATCGCAAGAATTACCTCAACGTCGTCTCGAAGCTCCCGCTGCACTACCAGCCCGGCACGACCTGGGACTACAGCATCAGCACCGACGTGCTGGCGTTCGTCATCGAGCGCATTTCGGGCAAGCGCATCGAGGACTACCTGCAGGAGCGCATCTTCCGCCCGCTCGGCATGAAGGACACCGCGTTCTCGATCGACGAGGCGCAGTACGCGCGCCTCGCGCAGGCGTTCGAAAGCGACGCTGCCATCAAGATCGGCAACTGGGAAAACGTGCGCGACGCCTCCCGACGGCCCTCCGGCGGCGGAGGCCTGCTTTCAACGGCGGAGGACTACTACCGCTTCGCGCAAATGCTGCTGAACGGCGGCGAATTCGGCGGCGTGCGCATCCTTTCGCGCAAAACCGTCGAATTCATGGATTCCGATCACCTCGGCGGTGTGCGCGGGCCCCTCTACCTGCCCGGCCCGGGCTACGGCTTCGGGCTGGGCGGCGCCGTGCGCCTCGCCGACGGCATGGCGGGCACGCAGGGCTCGCCGGGCGAATTCAACTGGGGCGGCTACGGCGGAACGTATTTCTGGATCGATCCGAAGGAAAAGCTCGTGGGCGTCCTCATGATGCAGGCGCCCACGCCGCGCGGCTACTACCGAGCCCTCTATCGGTCGATGGTGTACAGCGCGATGCAGTAGCCGCCCGGCGCTCGCCGCCTGTCGCCGGCGGCGCGGGAACGCGGTTTGCTGTCGTCCTCGCGTGATCCAGGAACCGAGGGCGCTTGCCACCGCCGAGCTTCCGCGGTGCGCGCAGATCGAGCCGGTCGGGCGGCCGACGCCGTCGTTCCGGCGCTCCGCGATTGCGCTCCGGGTCGACGGCCTTCGCAACGCGCCGGCAGGCCTCCTCAGCTTCGACGCCTTCTGCCGGCTCGTCGACCAGCTCCCGGAGCTCGAGGAGCTGCGCCTCCAGGGCGGCGGCGACCCGCTCGCCCATCCCCGATTCTTCGACATGGTGCGCTACGCCGCGCGCCGCGGCGCCCGCGTCTCCACGACGACGCGGCTCCAGCGCTTCAGCCAGGCGCGCGCGGAGGAGTGCGTGGCGAGCGGGCTTCAGTGCATCCACGTGCCGCTCGACGGCGCCGGCACGCGCGAGTACGACTTCAGCCGCCGCGGTCCGCGCTACGAGCGGATGCTGCGGCACCTGCGTTTCCTCGCCCAGGCCCGGCGCGCCAAGCGCAGCCTCTGGCCGCAGGTCACCCTGGGAGCGGTGCTCATGCGCCGCACCGTGGCGGGAATTCCCGGCATCGTGCGCCTCGCGCACGAGCACGGCGCCGACAGCGTCGTCGTCCAGCGGCTGGCGGAGTTCGTGGAATCGAATGGCCTGTCTGCTTCCCACCGGCGGATCCGCCAGTTCCTCGAGGCCGAAGCGCTCACTGACGCCGACGTTGAGAACGCGTCCGCTTCCTTCGCCGAAGCACGCGCGGTCGCAAACGAGCTCAACGTCGGGCTGCAGCTTCCGGAGCTCGCGCATGCTGGCACCGCGGCGCCGCATGTGTGCCCATGGCCGTGGGAAGGGCTGTACGTTACGGCGAGCGGCGAGGCGAAATCCTGCTTCGTCGCGGCAGGCGAGCGCACCCAGCCGCAGCGCGCGCTCGGCAACGTCCTGCGCCAGGGCGTCGCGGCGGTGTGGAGCGGCGAGGCGTACCGCGAATTGCGCGAACGCCACCTCGCGGGCGAGCTCCCAGTGCCGTGCAGCGGCTGTCCCCATACGCATCGTGTCGACGCCGCATGAGGCTCAAGCGGCTCCGCTTCGGGGAAGGCTTCCGCGTGCACTTCGCGAGCCGCCGCGCGCAGGCAGCCGAGATGGTCATTCCG
This sequence comes from Betaproteobacteria bacterium, assembly GCA_019237595.1. Lineage (GTDB taxonomy): Bacteria > Pseudomonadota > Gammaproteobacteria > Burkholderiales > SG8-39 > SCGC-AG-212-J23. The sequence goes on from JAFAGU010000370.1 coordinate 2,664, forward strand.
CCCGGCGATGCCGAGGGCGACCCGGCTAACCGCCACCGCGGCGCCGACCAGTGGCTCTTCGTGCTCTCGGGGAGGGGGCGCGCGCTGGTCAATGGCCGCAGGCACGCGCTGGGCGCCGGGAGCCTGCTTCTTATCGAGCATGGCGACCGGCACGAGATCCGCAACACTGGCCGCTCGCTCCTCAGGACACTCAATTTCTACACGCCGCCTGCCTATCGCAAGGACGGCAATCCGCTTCCGCGTGGCCGCAAGTAGCGCCGTGCGCACCGCGCCGTGATCAATACGCGCATCCGAACAGGCGCGCTGCTCCTCGGGATCGGGCTTGGGGCGATGCTCGACGCCATCGTGTTCCGCGACCTGCTGCAATGGAACAGCATGCTCTCGGCGACGCTCGTCCCCGATTCGCTCGACGCCTGGCGCGTGAGCCTCGCGGCCGACGGCCTTTTCCGCGCCGTCGCCTGGGCGCTCGCGCTGGCCGGTGTCGTCTCGCTCTGGTCTGCCTTCGGCCGCCCGGGATCGCTGCCCTCGAGCCGCGTGTTTACGGGCTATTTCCTTCTCGGCTGGGGCTGGTACAACCTCCTCGAGGGGCTGGTTGTCCACGAGTTCCTCGCGCTTCATCATGTGCGCGACCTGCCCGCGCGCGTGCCTTCGTACGACTGGACGTATCTCATCATCGGAGGCCTGGGCTTCATCGCGGTCGGCCTCGCGCTTTCGCGGCGGCCCGTCCCGCGGCGCATGGCCGATCGGCGCGCGGGCTACGAGCGCCGCGGAACCGGCGCGGCCGGCACGTAAGACGCGCTGCCGGCGCCTAGCGGCGCAGCGCGCTCACGACGTACTGCGTTCCCAGGAAGGACGAGAAGGGCGTGTCGCCGAGCTCCGAAAGGCGGCGGTTGAGCTCCGCCGAAGCCGCCGGAAGAAGCTCGTGCAGCGGGAAGAGGATGAAATTGCAGAAGCGGCCCTCGAGCCGGGCGAGCCCGGCGGCGGCGAGCTCGCGGTCGAGCCGCCACGGCACGCATCGCCGCGTGAGGAAGCGCTGGGAGTCGGAGGGCGAGCGGCCGAGGGCGCGCTTCGCGGCCTCGCGCGCCGCCACCCAGGCGCGCCGCGCGAGGTGATAGGCCGATACGGCGCTCGGCACCGTGATCGCCACCACGCCGCCGGGCCGCAGCACGCGGCGGATCTCGGCGAGCGAGCTCGCGCGGTCCCAGACGTATTCGAGCACGCCCATCGCCACGACCGCATCGAAGCTCGCTTCCGGGAAGGGCAATCGTTCCGCGGTCCCCACGCGCAGGTGGAGCCTGCCGCGTTCGGGATGCGACCCCATGCGCGCTTCGCCGAGCGCGATCATGCGCTCCGACGCATCGACGCCCCACACCTCGCGCGAGCGCTCGAGGAGGGGCCCGGCCATCATCGCCGGCCCGCAGCCGAGGTCGAGCACGCGGGCGCAGCGCTCGGGAAGGATGGAGAGCACGAGGTCCCGCTGGGCGATGAAGGAATGCTGCCGCTCGCGCTCGGCGACGTACTCGGCCGCCGACGCGTCGAAGTAGCTCCGGATCGCCGCGCCCTGCTCGCCTGACGCGTTCGTCATGCTGGCAAGGGCATGCAGCTACAATGCCGGCTCCCATAGCCCGTTCGGCCCGTGCGGGGAATAATTTGAAAGACTCCGGATCGCTGCCCATCGTCGGGCGCGGCTTCGCATTCCAGGACCTGAAGGTCGGCGCGCGCTTTCGCACCCACCGGCGCACGATCGCGGAGGCCGATCTTGCCGCGTTCATCAACGTCAGCTGGCTCACCGAGGAGCTCTTCGCGGTCGCCGACGACAGCGGCCGGGCGATCAAGGGGCGTGCGGTACCCGCCGCGCTCGTCTACGCCTTTGCCGAGGGGCTCCTCCTGCCGACGATGCAGGATACGGGGCTCGCCTTCCTGAATGCGACGCTCGACGTGAAGGGCCCGACGCTCGTCGGAGACACCATCCACGTGGAATGCGAGGTGGCCGAGACGCGCCTCGCTTCCAAGGGCGATCGCGGGCTCGTGCGCTTCTCGAACCGCGTCGTCAATCAGCGCGGCGAGGCGGTGCTCGAGTACAACCCTTTGCGGCTCCTCAAGCTGAAATAGGACGGGTCCGATGATCGACCATATCGACCATATCGTCCTCACCACCCGGGACCTCGACGCCTGCGTGCGCTTCTATACGGAGGTCCTCGGCATGACGCTGGAGAAATTCCGCACGCCGACCGAGGAGCGGCTCGCGCTCAAGTTCGGCTCGCAGAAGATCAACCTGCACGTGTGGGGAAGCGAATTCTCGCCGCGAGCGCACGTCGCAGTGCCGGGCTCGCTCGATCTGTGCTTCATCGCTGCCGTCCCGCTCGACCGCGTGGTCGAGAAGCTCGCCCGCCTGCAGGTGCGGATCGAGGAAGGACCGGTGGCGAAAACCGGCGCCGTGTCGAAGCTCCGCTCCGTCTACGTGCGGGATCCGGATCTCAACCTGGTCGAGATCTCCGAGCCCGTCCGCTAGTCGAGGCGGATTCCCGACTCCCGGATCACCTTTCCCCATTTCGCGGTTTCGGAGGCCACGAAGGCCGAAAATTCCGCGGGCGTGTTCCTGCGCGTCTCGACGCTCAGCCCGGCGAGGCGCTCCGCCGCCGAGGGATGCGCGATGGCGCGGTTGAGCGCGGCGTTGAGCTTCCCCACGACTTCGTCGGGACTGCCGGCCGGAACGAAGACGCCGTTCCATTCGTACGCTTCGAAGCCCGGAAGCGTCTCGCCGACCGCCGGGAGATCCGGAAAACTCCCGAGGCGCCCGCGCCCCGTGTGCGCGATGGCGCGGACCTGGCCGGACTTGACGAACGGCGTCGAAGCCGACGCGTTGCTGAAAAAGAACTTCACGTGGCCGCCGGCGAGGTCGTTGAGCGCAGGGCCGCCTCCCTTGTACGGGATGTGGTTGATGCGCACGCCGGCGCTCGCGCGGAAGAGCTCGAGCGCGAGGTGCTGGGCGCTGCCGTTCCCCGATGAGGCCCAGTCGAGGCCGTCGGAGGATTTCGCAAGCGCGATCACTTCGGCGACCGTCCTCGCCGGCACGCTCGGGTGCACGACGAGCAGGTTCGGGACGAGGGCGGCGAGGAAGACGGCGCGGAACTCCTTCGCTGCGTCGTAGGGAAGGTTCGCAACGAGCCACGGGTTGATCGATTGCGCCGTCGCGTCGTAGAGCACCGTGTACCCGTCGGCCGGCGCCTTCGCGACGATCGCGGGGCCGATCGTCCCGCCGCCCCCGCCGCGGTTCTCGATGACGAAAGGCTGGCCGAGCTCTTCCGCCACGCGCGCGAAAAGGAGGCGCGAGACCGTGTCCGCGCCGCCGCCCGGCGAATAGGGCACGACGACCCGAACGGAGCGCGACGGGTAGTCCAGCGCGAGCGCGAGCGGCGAGAGGAGCGCGGCAAGGAAAATCGCCAGGAGCCTCGGCATGCCCGCATTTTCCGTACGGGAATGCGCTTTGCAAGGATGGGTTTTCCGAATCCGGAGGAACTCATGGCAAGCGAACTGCGCCGCACTACGCCCAAGCTCGGCCCGAGCGATTCGTCCGACACGAGTGCGGACCGCCCCGGAGAGCCCTCCACGGACACCGACGGCGGCGGTACCGGCGAGCGCGTCACCGTCGGGCGCGCGCCCCGTTCCGAGCTCCATGACGAGCGCGAGGCGGATCGCGTCGTGGACGCCGGCGAGGCGGGGCTGGGCGGCGGGCTGGACGAAGCCGAGGAAGCGCAGCTCGGCATCACCGACGAAGAGCTCGAGGCGCGCGACAAGGCGCGCCGGGACGCCGTCAAGCGCCCGAAACGTTGATGCCGTGAGCGCGCAGCAGCGCCACGAGCGCCTCGGTGTGCTCGCGGTCGCGCGTCTCGACGAGGAACTCCACCTCGGGGCTCTTGACCGAGGCCGTTCCGAAGATCCGCTGGTGCTGCACCTCGACGATGTTGCCGCCGGCTTCCGCGATGAGCGCCGCGGTCTTCGCGAGGCTGCCGGAGACGTCGGGCATGGTGACGCGCAGCCGGACCAGCCGGGCGTCGCGCACGAGCCCTCGCATGAGCACGGACGCGAGGACGCGGCTATCGATGTTGCCGCCGGAGATCGGCACGCCGACCCGCTTGCCGGCGAAGCGCGCCGGATTCTCCAGGAGCGCGGCGAGTGCTGCGGCCCCCGCGCCCTCGGCGACCGTCTTCTCGACCTCGATCAGCGCGACGATCGCGCCCTCGATCGTTTCTTCCTGGACGACGAAGACCTCGCGCGCGAGGTTACCGATGATGCCGAAGGCGATGTCCCCGACGTCCTTCACCGCAATACCCTCGGCGATGGTGTCGCCGCCCACCTCGACCGGTTTCCCGGCGAGGCGCTGGTGCATGGAAGGGTAGGTCGCCGACTCGGCCCCGTAGATTTCGATTCCCTTGCGCAACGCCGAAGCGGCGATGGCCATGCCGGAGAGGAGCCCGCCGCCGCCCACCGGGACGACGAGGGCCTCCAGATCGGGCACGTCCTCGAGCATTTCGAGCCCGACGGTGCCTTGGCCCGCGATGATGAGCGGATCCTCATAGGGATGAACGAAGACGAGCCGCTCCCGGGCGGCGAGCTCGCGGGCGTGGGCGCCGGCCTCGTGCAGCGAGTCGCCTTCTAGCAGCACCCGGGCGCCGTGGACGCGCGTGTTCTTGACCTTGGTGTTGGGCGAGCCGCGCGGCATCACGATCGTCGCGGGAATGCCGAGCCGCGCGCTGTGATAGGCGACCGCCTGCGCGTGGTTGCCCGCGCTCATCGCGATGACGCCGCGCCGGCGCTCCTCCGGCGTGAGCGAGAGGAGCTTGTTCAGCGCGCCGCGCTCCTTGAAGGACGCGGTGAACTGGAGGTTCTCGAACTTGAGGAAGACGCGGGCGCCGGTGAGCTCCGAGAGGGTGCGGCTGGGGACGAACGGCGTGCGCTCCACCGCCCCGGCGATGCGTCCCGCCGCGGCGCGGATGTCTTCGAGCGAGACCACGCCCGAAGTATATGCGGCTGCGCCACGGTAGTATGCGGGGGTGGACAGGTCACCTGCCGCGCCATCGCCCGGGACCGCGAGCGAGCAGTCGCTCCTCGAAGCGGCCCATAAGCTGCAGGTGCTCGCTCGCCGTCTGGTCGAGGCGGAAGAGCTGGAGCGCCATCGCATCGCAGGGGAGCTGCACGACCGGGTCGGCCAGACTCTCTCCGCCATCAACATCAACCTCGACATCGCGCTCGGCCTGCTGCCGCCGGACAACGTGGAAGTGCGCATGCGCATCGCGGATTCCCTCGCCCTCGTGGAAGGCACGCTCCAGGCGATCGAGCACCTCATGGCGGAGCTTCGCCCGCCGCTCCTCGACGAGTACGGCCTGGGCGCGGCGCTCGGCTTCCTCGCGAAGGGCTTCTCCGCGCGCACCGGCGTGGCGTGCGCCGTGGAGGATCCGCACGAGGTCGGGCGCTCGTTGCCGCGCGATGCCGCGGTCGCGCTCTTTCGCATCGCCCAGGAAGCGCTCGCGAACGTGTTCAAGCACGCGGCCGCGCGGCACGCGCGCATCCGCCTCGAGGCCGCGCCCGGCGGAGTGCGGGTCGAGATCGCCGACGACGGCAGCGGCTTCGACCGCCGCGAGCGCCTCGCGCAGCACCACCGCTGGGGCATGACGACGATGCAGGAGCGCGCGGCGGCGGTGGGCGGACGGATCGAGGTCGAGAGCGCGCCCGGTGCCGGAACGCTCGTGCGCGCCTGGGTTCCGCTTGCCGGCCCCGCCCAAGGCGGCTCCGCTTGAGCGCGATCCGGCTCCTCATCGCCGACGACCACGGCGTGGTTGCCGAGGGGCTGCGCCACCTGGTCGAGATGCAGCCGGACATGCAGGTGATCGCGTGCGTCGAGGACGGGCGCGAGGCCGTGCGCGTTGCGGGCGCGGGCCGGCCCGACGTCGTGCTCATGGACCTCTCCATGCCGGAGCTGAACGGCGCGGACGCCACGCGGGCGATCGTCGAGCACGATCCGCGCTGCCGCGTCATCGTGCTTTCGATGTATTCCGAGCGCGAGTACGTGCGCCGCGCGCTCAAGGCCGGGGCGGTGGGCTACGTGGTCAAGCGCTCGGCCGCGAAGGAGGTCGTCGAGGCCATCCGCGCCGCGCATGGCGGGCGCCGCTTCCTCAGCCCCAGGGTCGCGGATCTCATGCTCGAGGATCCGGGCGAGCTCGAGCAAGACCCGCTCGCGCGGCTCTCGGCCCGCGAGCGCGAGGTGCTTCAGCTCATCGCCGAGGGACGCACCGGCGCGGAGATCGCCTCGCGCCTGGAGCTCTCGCCGAAGACGGTCGAGACCTACCGGGCGCGCCTGATCGAGAAGCTCGGCATCCGGGACGTGCCGGGCCTGGTGCGCTTCGCGATCCAGCGCGGCCTCGTTTCGCTCGAGTAGGCCGCGCCCGGCAGTGTCGTCGATCCGGCGACGCGCGCGTCGGAACCGGTCGACCGCGTCGATCGGTCCAGGTTGAAAAGTGCCGGCACCTGCGTAAGATTTGCGCGGTCTCATTCGAGCGCATGGCAGAAATGGACGCCCTGGGACACAAGAAGTGGAAATTCACTCGCGCCATGGTGGAGGACGCGCCCTCCACCCGCGGCGTCTACGCGCTCTGGGAGAACGACGCGCTCATCTGCATCGGCCGCGCCGAGGGCGGCGAGGACACGATCCGCTCCTGCCTGCTGGAGCACCTGCAGGGGCCGCACGGCGCGCAATCGCGCAACGCCACGCACTACAGCTGGGAAATCTGCATGAACCCCGAGGCGCGCGAGCGCGAATTGCTTCGCGAGGCCGCCGGTCCTGGGGATCGCGCCAGCGTGGTCGCGCACCTCTCGACGTACCGCCGCCAGGCGTAAACCGCGCCGCCCCGGCCCTCGGCTGGGAAAGCGCCGCTTGTCGGTGTTCGGCGACAAGGGGCCAATATGACGCGACTGTTAAATAAAGGGACAGCGATACCCCTCCCTGGGAGCCACTCCTACCATTGGCTCGCCTGCGATCCACGCGCGGCGACACCAATCTCACTCCCGGGAGACGCATCATGGGCGGTTCGATCCTCGTAGTAGAAGACGAAGCGGCAATCCGCGACCTGCTTGCCGCGAACCTTCAGCGCGCAGGCTACCGCGTCATGACCGCGGGCGACGTTCCCCAGGCCGAGGCGCTCGTGCGCGACTCGCGTCCCGACCTCGTGCTGCTCGACTGGGTGCTGCCCGGGGTGCCGGGCCTCACCTTCGCGCGCCGGCTGCGCTCGGACCAGCGGACGAAGGACATCTCGATCGTGCTCCTTTCGGCGCGGGCCGAGGAGCAGGACAAGGTGACCGCGCTCGAAAGCGGCGCGGACGACTATGTGACCAAGCCCTTCTCGCCGCGCGAGCTCCTCGCGCGCATCAAGGCAGTGATGCGCCGCCGCGCCCCGCAGCTCGCGGACGACGTGGTCGAGATCGCGGGGCTGCGCATCGACCCGGCGGCCCACACGGTGAGCGCCGGCGACAAGCCGATCGACCTCTGGACAACCGAGCTGCGGCTTCTCCATTACTTCATGACGCACCCCGGGCGAGTCTTCTCGCGCGCCCGCCTGCTCGACGAGGTGTGGGGCGAGCACGTGTTCGTCGAGGAGCGCACGGTGGACGTCCATATCCGGCGCCTGCGCCAGGCGCTCGCGCCCACCGGGCACGACAAGCTCATCGAGACCGTGCGCGGCACGGGCTATCGCTTCAAGCCCGACGGCCTCCAGGCCGTCCCGGTGGCCCAGCCGGGCGCGCAGCCGCAGCCGAGCGCCTAGGCCTTACTCCACCGTCACGGATTTCGCCAGGTTCCTCGGCTTGTCCACGTCGTTGCCGCGCGCGAGCGCGGCGTGGTACGCGAGGAGCTGGAGCGGGACGGTGCTCGTGAGCGGCGAGAGGAGCGACGGAAAGGCGCTCATGCGCACCACGTGCACGCCTTCCGCCTCCGCCACGGCGGCGTCGCGGTTGGCGAGCACGTAGAGCTCGCCGCCGCGGGCGCGCACCTCCTGCAGGTTCGACTTGAGCTTGTCGAGGAGCGCGTCCTTGGGCGCGATCGCGATCACGGGCATGCGCGCGTCCACGAGCGCGAGCGGCCCATGCTTGAGCTCACCGGCGGGATAGGCCTCGGCATGGATATACGAGATTTCCTTGAGCTTGAGCGCGCCTTCGAGCGCGATCGGGTAGTGCACGCCGCGGCCCAGGAAGAGCGCGTGCTCGCAGGCGGCGAATTTCTCCGCCCAGCGCTTCATCTTCGGCTCGGTGCGAAGCGCCCCGGCGATGGCGCCCGGCAATGCGCGCAGCGCTTCCAGCGCTTCGACTTCTCTCTCGCGGGAAAGCCTTCCGCGGATCTTCGCCATCACGAGGCTCAAGGCGAGGAGCGCCGAAAGCTGCGCGGTGAAGGCCTTGGTCGAGGCGACGCCGATCTCCGGCCCGGCGCGCGTGAGGAACTTCAGGTTCGCGCTCCTCACCAGGGCCGACTCCGGGACGTTGCAGATGGCGAGCGAGGAGGGCTGTCCCATCCGCCGGGCGTGCTCGAGCGCAGCGATGGTGTCCGCGGTCTCGCCCGACTGCGAGATCACGATCACGAGCGAGCGCGGGTTCGGCACCGTGTCCCGGTAGCGGTATTCGCTTGCGATTTCCACGTTCGTCGGCAGGCCGGCCAGGCCCTCGAGCCAGTAGCGCGCCACCACGCCCGCGTGGTAGCTCGTGCCGCAGGCGAGGATGAGCGCCGAATCGACGCCGGGAAGGATCTTCTGCGACTCGAAGCCGAAGATCTCGGGCACGAGGGCGTTGGCGTTGGTTACCGCCTCGAGCGTCGCCGCCACGGCGGCCGGCTGCTCGAAGATCTCCTTCTGCATGTAGTGCCGGTAAGTGCCGAGCTCGATCGCGTCGGCGGCGAGCTGGCTCACGTGCAGCGGCCGCTCGACCTGGTGGCCGTTGCGGTCGATGATGCAGACCGAGCGCAGCGTCACCTCGGCGCAGTCGCCTTCCTCGAGGTAGATCATCTGGCGCGTCACCTGCAGGAGGGCGGACGTGTCCGAGGCGGCGAAGTTCTCCCCGTCGCCGATCCCGAGGAGGAGCGGCGCGCCCATGCGGGCGACCACGAGCCGCTCCTTGTCTTCGGCGGAAATGACGGCAATGGCGTATGCGCCGGCGAGCTCGCGCACGGCCGCTCGCACGGCCTGCAGCAAATTCCTGGTTTCGAGGAAAAAGGAGCAGACGAGATGCGCGATCACTTCCGTATCGGTATCGGAAGTGAAGACGTAGCCCCTATCCCTCAGGCGCGAGCGGATCTCGTCGTGGTTCTCGATGATGCCGTTGTGCACCACCGAGATCCCTCCGGACACGTGCGGGTGAGCGTTCCGCTCCGAGGGCACGCCGTGCGTCGCCCAGCGCGTGTGCCCGATGCCGATATTGCCTTCGAGCTTCTGCTCGTCGGTCAGCTTTTCCAGCTCCATCACGCGGCCGCACGAGCGGATGCGCTTGAGCGACCCGTTGACGACCGCGACGCCCGCCGAATCGTAGCCCCGGTACTCGAGGCGCTTCAGGCCCTCGATCAGGATGGGAACGACGTTCCGGCCCGCTACCGCTGCGACGATTCCGCACATACACGCCTCGCCTTGAAAAGGAGGATGCCTCCGGTGAACGCGGCCGACGTGGCGGCCGCGAGGAATTCGGGCCGCCCGCGGGCGGCGAAGAAGGCGAGCGCCATGGCGCCGCCCACGACGAGCGTCGGGCGCTCGCCGTCCGTGACCACCCACGCGAGCAAGGTGGCCGAGGAAACGCTCAGGACGAGCAGCACGAGCGCAAAGAGCCCCGGCAGCGCGCCGAACGCGAGCGCCTGCGCCGCAATGAGCAGCGCCGCGAAGGACATGAAGACCCTAGTAGGCATTCTGCCTCTTGAAGACGACCCATGCCGTCTTGAGGATGATCTGCAGGTCGAGGAGCACCGACCAGCTGCGCAGGTAGGCGAGGTCGTAGTCGACGCGCATCTTCATCTTCTCGACCGTGTCGGTCTCGCCGCGGAAGCCGTTCACCTGCGCGAGGCCGGTGATGCCCGGCTTCACCTTGTGCCGGATCATGTAGCCGCGGATGAGCTTCCGGTAGAGCTCGTTGTGCGCGATGGCGTGCGGACGCGGGCCCACCACGCTCATGCGTCCCTGCAGCACGTTGATGAACTGCGGCAGCTCGTCGAGCGAAGTCTTCCGGAGGAAGGCGCCGAAGCGCGTGACGCGGCTGTCGTTGCGCGTCGCCTGGCGCACCACGTCGCCGTCCTCGGCGACGGTCATCGAGCGGAACTTGTAGACGACGATCTTGCGGCCGTCGACGCCGTAGCGGCGCTGCTTGAAGAGCACGGGGCCGGGCGAGGAGAGCTTCACCCCGATGGCGATCGCCGCCATCATCGGCGCGATGCAGACGAGGATGACCGCGGCGAGCACGAAGTCCATCGCCGCCTTGACCAGGCCGTTCACCCCGGTGAAGGGCGTCTCGCAGACCGCCACGACCGGCAGGCCGCCGATGGAATCCACGCGCGCCTGGATCAGATCCGAGACGAAGATGTCCGGCACGAAATAGATCGACGCCGTGGTGTCGCGCAGCTGCTCGAGGAGGTTCAGGATCCTCGGCTGCGAGGCCATGGGAAGCGCGATGTAGATCACGTCCACCCGGTTCGCTCGGCAGTAGTCGGCGAGGCGCTCCAGCGACCCGAGGTTTTCCTCGGCCGGAACGTGCGCCAGGCGGCCGCTTGCGCGGTCGTCGAAGTAGCCGGCAAAGCGTACGTTGAGGAGCGGGTCGGCGCGCAGGCGCTCCGCGAGGCGCCGGCCGAGGTCGTTCGCCCCGGCGATGACCGCGGTGCGCGCGAGCGCGGGCGCAAGCACGCGCGGCACCAGCACCGGCAGGGCGCGGTGCGCCACGAAGAGCGTGGCGGGCGTCGCGAGTGCCCACACGGCGAGCACGCGCGGATCGAAGGCGCCGAGCGAGCGCGAGGCCCAGCCGAAGAGCGCGAGGAGAAGCATCGTCGCGGCCCATCCGGTGACGATGTCGTAGGCGAGCGCGCGCGCCTCGGGCGGGCCGCCGGCGCCGCGGCGCACGAAGCTTCCCGGGAAGGTCATCGCGAAGACGAGCACGGCGAGCACGAGCAGCGCGCCGTCGAAGCGCGCGCCGAACGCGGCGCACGCCGCGGCGAGCGTGGCGAGCGCTACCGCCGGGTCGATCGCGGAGCGAAGGAGTGCGCCGGGCCCCGGAGGGGTCAGCGCGAGGCGTTCCTGGGTCGCAAGCAAGGCCACCGCAGGTTAGGCGAGGGCCGTTCAACCACGACGTTGCGTGCCGCGGGCGCCGGTAGGCTCATCGGACTAGCGTTCTCCGAGCGGCACGGAGGACTCTTGCGTAACGTCGCACCGCTATAGTGCCCCGCAGATCGCCGCAAGCTCGGCGCAAGAGGAACCCATGGCTCTGACCGAAACGAACGAACTTCATGCTCCGCAGGCCCCCGCGATGATCGTCTCCGCGGGCACCGGCCACGTGGCGGCGGATCCGCACGAGGGTTCCTCGGCGACCGACTTCCTGCAGATCGAGTCGATCGTGCTCAATCTCGATGCGTCGCTGCGCGTGCATGCGCGCGCGCACTTCTTCAGCTGGACCCAGGGGCTGCTGCAGAGCCTCATCCGGCACGAGCTCCTCATCTGCACGCTCTGCCACGGCAAGCCGCCGGCCTTCCGCGCCGACGGCTTCTCGATGAACACGCCCGATCCCACGCTCTTCAGCGACATGTTCCTGCGCGACAGCTCGGTCGCGCCGGCGCTGCTCAAGAGCTGGGAGGAGCGGCGCTTCCAGCCGGTGCAGATCGACCTCGATGCGGCGCCCGCCGCGGGCAGCAGCTTCGGGAGCGGCCCGTTCGCGAAGGAGCTCCATCGCCTGGGCGCGACGCAGCTCCTCTCGCACGGCGTGCACGACGCCGACGGGCGCACGATCAGCCTCTTCACCTTCGCCTGCCGCCCCGGCACGGCGGGCTCGCGCCAGGCGTACTTCGCGCAGCTGCTCGCCCCGGCGATGCACGCCGCGTGGGCGCGCACGCAGGTGACGCGCACGAGCTCGAGCAACGACAAGGTCTCCGGCGGCAACATCCTCACCGCGCGCGAGCAGGACATCCTCAAGTGGATCTACCTCGGCAAGTCGAACTTCGAGATCGGCGCGATCCTCAAGATCAGCCCGCTCACGGTGAAGAACCACGTGCAGAAGATCCTGCGCAAGCTGAACGTCGTGAACCGCACCCAGGCGATCGGCAAGGCGCTCGAGCTGCGCATCTTCAATCCTTAGCCATCCGCTGCGAAGCAAGCGAGAAGGGCCCCGCGGGGCCCTTTTCTTTTGACGGACCGTCGAGCTTCGGCGACGACCTAGTCCTACCGGCGGATGAGCGGCAAAGGGCCGCGGTCCCGTGCCGTAACAGCGCGCTTCTAGCATGGCTTCCTCTCTATGAAAGCCCCAGGCCTCGTCGCAGTCTGCCTCGCGCTGGCCGTCTTCGGCCTTGCGCGCCCGTCGCTCGCTGCCACGGCGACGGCGGGCGAATTCGTTTCCTTTGCCGAGCTCTACCGCGCGACCGTGGGCGCGCCGCTTCCCGAGGCCGGCGCCGCAAGGCGCGCGCCCGAGATCCGCGTCGCCTCGCTCGAGTCGCGCGGAGGGGGCTTCGCCCTCGCGCCGGCCGCGCAGGCAGCCGCCGCGCCGGTGTACGTATTTTCGGCCCCCTCGCTGCCCGAACCGGCTTCGAGGTGGGTCCTCCTTATCAGCGGCCTCGCGCTTGCGCTTTGGGTGGCGCGGCGAAGGCTCGGTTATTCGCTCTGACGGCCGATCCGGCGGAGGGCGGAGACACATGAAAGCGACGAACTTCCTGGCGGCGCTGGCGATCCTCGCCGGCGGCTGCGCGCAGACCGAGGCGCCGGCGCCGGAGGGCAGGCTCGCCGCGCGCGTGAACGGCACGGCGATCACGATCGCCGGCAACCCGGGCGCGGCACGCGAGGCCTCGACGCAGGCGCTCGACAAGGTCATCGACCGCGAGCTCCTCGTGCAGGAAGCGCTGCGCAAGGGCCTCGATCGCGATCCGAAGGTCGCCGCGCGCATCGAGGATGCCCGCCGCGAAGTGCTCGCGCAGGCATGGCTCGACCAGGCCGCCGTCGCGCCGGCCGGCTCGGCCGCCGAGCCCGAGGTCGCGCGCTTCTATGCCGAGAATCCCGCGCTCTTCGCGCAGCGGCGCATCTACCGCTACCAGGAGCTCGTGGTGTCCGCGCCGCCCGACAAGCTCGAGCTCGTGCGGGGCGAGCTCGCCGGCGCGCGAGATCTCGAGGACGTCGCGGGCTGGCTCAAGTGGCGCAGCCTCAAGGTAAGCCAGGTGGCCTCGGCCACCGCGGCCGCCGAGCAGCTGCCGCTCTCCTATCTGCCGCAGCTCGCCCGCATGAAGCCGGGCGACATGGCCGTCTTTCCGTCGCCGCTGGGCGCGAGCGTCATCCAGCTCGTGCAGGCGCAGGATGCGCCGCTTGCCGAGTCGGAGGCGGCGCCGGTGATCGAGCAGTTCCTGGCTGGGCGGCGCCGGCTGGAAGTCGCCGCCGCGGAGCTCAAGCGGCTGCGCGGCGCGGCAAGCATCGAGTACGTGGGCGAATTCAAGAGGTAGATCCTGAGCGAGGTGCAGATGAAACGTTTTCTGATTGGCTTGGTTCTTTCGTTGATGGCGGCGCCTGGGATCGCCCAGAACGCCAACCCCGCCGACAAGCTCGGCGTCGGGGACGCGATCCGCGTCACCGTCTTCCAGCAGCCCGACCTCACGACCGACGCGCGCATCAGCGACAAGGGAACGATCCCGATGGCGCTGCTGGGCGAGACCAAGGTCGCGGGCCTCACGCCGCAGGAAGCGGCCGCGAAGATCGCCGCGGACCTGAAGAAGGGCCAGTACCTCAGGAACCCGCAGGTGAGCGTCGCGCTCACGACGCTGAGGAGCCGCCAGGTCTCGGTGCTCGGGCTCGTCGCGCGGCCCGGGCGCTACGCGCTCGACGACACGAGCACGCGCGTGACCGACGTCATCGCGGCGGCGGGCGGCATCGCCGCCGGAGGCTCGGAGGACGTCACCGTCATGCGGAACGGCCAGCCCCAGCGGGTGAACATCCTCTCGAAGGACTTCAGCCTGCAGAACGGCGACACGGTCTACGTCGACCGCGCGCCGGTCTTCTACATCTACGGCGAGGTCGCGCACGGCGGGGCCTTTCGCCTCGAGCAGAACATGACGGTCATGCAGGCTATCGCCGCCGGCGGCGGCAACACGCCGCGCGGCTCGGACCGGCGCATCAAGCTGCGGCGCGCCGGCGCCGACGGCAAGGTGAAGGAGTCCGACGCGAGCCTGCAGGACAAGGTGAGCGCCGACGACGTCATCTACGTCAAAGAAGCCCTTTTCTAGGAACGCGGACATGGACCTGAACCAATTCATGCTGGCCCTTCGCGCACGGCGCAAGGCGTTCTACACGGTGCTCGCCGCGACGGTGCTCGCCGCGCTCGCGATCGCGCTCATCGTGCCGAAGAACTACGTCGCCTCGACGACGATCCTCATCGACGCGCGCGACGAGCAGCAGCTCTCGCCTGCCGAGCGGCTCTCGCCGCGCGAGCGCACGGGCTACCTGCAGACGCAGGTCGACCTCATCCAGAGCGGGCGCGTCGCGAAGCGCGTGGTGCGCGAGCTCAAGATCGCCCAGATGCCCGGCGTCCGCGAGGACTACGAGCGCGACACCGGCGGCAACGGCTCCCTCGAGGACTGGGCGGCCGCGAACCTCCTGAAGAAGCTCAAGGTCGATGCCGCGGCGAGCAACATCGTGACCGTGACCTACGGCTCGCCCAACGCCAAGTACTCGGCCGACGTGGCGAACGGCTTCGCGAAGGCCTACCTCGAGACCGCGCTCGAGCTGAAGACCGAGCCCACGCGCGAGGCGACCGTCTGGTTCGAGGAGCAGCTGAAGGCCCTGCGCGCGAATGTCTCGCAGACGCAGGCGAAGCTCACCGCCTACCAGAAGGAGAAGGGCATCACTTCGGTCGAGGAGCGCGCCGACATCGAGTCGACGCGGCTCGCCGAGCTCTCGAGCCAGATGCTGCGGGCTCGCGAGGCGACCTACGACGCGACCGCGCGCTACAAGACCGCGTCGGAGTTCATTTCCAACGCCTCCGTCGGCTCGAGCGCGGACCAGCTGCCCGAGGTGATGGGGAACCCGGCGGTGATGGCCGTGAAGGCGTCCCTCGTCGCCGCGGAGTCGCGCCTCGAGCAGGCGGCGAACGACCTCGCCCCGAACCATCCCGCCTACCAGCGCCAGGTCGCGGAAGTC